>CAJPFZ010000466.1 GCA_905339355.1 Burkholderiaceae bacterium | reverse complement strand
GGCAGAAAAACTCATCTTTTCCCCGGCCTGCGTCAACAACCTGGCCCTCTACCTCACCAAGGCCAAGAAGGAGATCCGCAAGAAGGGGCGGATCGCCATCGTGGCCAAGGGGTGCGATCGCAAGGCCCTGGCCGGCCTCATGGGAGAGAACCAGCTGAAGCGGGAGGACCTCCACATCATCGGCGTGGTCTGCGCCGGGGTCCAGGGGAGCGGCGCCGACAGGAGCCTCCCCCTCTCCGAAGAGACCATGGCCAAGAAATGCCGGGAGTGCACCGTGCCCACCCCCGAGGGGACCGACGCGACCATCGGCACCCTGCCCGAGTTGTCCCACTTTACCCCGGCAGAGTCCGAGGAGCTGGCGCGGCTGGAGGCCATGACCCCGGCGGAGCGGTGGAGCTTCTGGAAGGAGCACTTCTCCCGCTGCCTCCGCTGCTATGCCTGCCGCCAGGTCTGCCCCTTCTGCTACTGCGAGCAGTGCCTGTGCGACCGAAACCGCCCCCAGGCGGTGGAGACCACCCCGCGGCCGGCCGGCAACATGGCCTGGCACATCGTGCGCGCCATGCATCTGGCCGGAAGATGCGCCGGCTGTGCCGAGTGCGAGCGGGTCTGCCCCATGGACATCCCCCTGAATCTGTTGAACCGCAAGATGGCCAAGGAGCTGAAGGAGCTCTACGGCTTCGAGGCGGGGTTCGAGCCGAAGGAAAAGGGGCCGTTGGCGGAGTACCGGGAAGACGACGACCAGTCGTTCATCAAATAACCAAAACCTCAAAACCTGGAATAACACGGAGCAACGGAGCACACGGAGAAAACCGAAAAACAGAAAAAGGCAACGGATTTAAGGGTTTACCCCCAAAGATTGGATTTGAGCCGTTCTCCGTTGCTCCGTTGCTCCGTGTTATCAAAAGGGTTATCCATGCCAAAAACCATCACCGAACCAAACCTCCGCCGTCTCATCGACACGCTTGTCACTGAAGGAAAGCGGGTCGTGGGCCCCCGGGCCGCCGGCACCATGACCCTCTACGAGCCGCTCTCCGCAGGCGAGGAGCTGAACCTGGGGGAACTTCCCCGCCGCTCCGGCAAGGAGACTTTCTTTCCCCTCTGCGAGACCATCCTCACCTACGAGCGGGACAAGGAGAGGGTCACGGTCAGCGACGTGGACCCGACCCGCTTCCCGGAAACGGTCCTCATCGGCGCCCGCCCCTGCGACGTGGCCGCCGCCCCGGTCCTGGACGCGGTCTTTTCCTGGGATTTCAAGGACGAGTTTTACCTCGCGCGCC
>CAJPFZ010000465.1 GCA_905339355.1 Burkholderiaceae bacterium | reverse complement strand
AGGCCACGCATACCATCGCCGGCGATGCGCGCGTCGTGCCCCGACAGCGCCAGCAACTGGGCCAGCGATTCGGCGGCATCGATGTTGTCGTCGATCAGCAGCACCCGACGGGCTGTGCTCATTCTGTTGTCTCCAGCAGGCGCTCGAAAAGTCGAGGGCCGAACAGATGCCATGCAAATGCAGTGCCGCATGGCTTGCGGGGCAAGCGAGCGCAAAGACCCTTGTCTCCGGTAAGACTTGCACAGCAAAAATTGCTTGTATTCCAGGATTTGCCGACGTATAGGGCGAGACGCCGTGCAGGATCCAGATCGTTCCGCAAACGCGTTGGAAGCGGGCTTTTCCTCGGAAGAAGGGGGCCTCTGCCGTCGCATCGCGCGGGTGAGGGAAGAGCTGGTACAGCCTTTGCTCTAGTGTGGTCAGGAGTGGCCAGCGCGCGTCGTTCACCAGACGCCCTGCGCGAACCCTCCTCCAGTTTTTCCGGCTCGAGCATCCAACTGCGGCGCTCCTCCCCCCTTCCTCCCGACTCATTGGGCGGCGCGGGCTCGAGACGGTGTTTTTTCACCAAGCAAAGAGCCGCGCACTGCGCGGCTCTTTTGCGTTCGTCCGGCCCTTAGCGGTACACGTCTTCCGCGCGGTAGTCCTTCCAGGTGCGCTCGAAGTGCTCGGCGTCCTCGTTCGAGCGCGGTTTCACGCCCATCAGGATGCCGCCTTCCTTGACACCTTGTTCGTAGCGCTTGACGCGCTCCTCCGGAATGCCCCAGCCGATCAGCGCGCCGACCAGGCCACCGGTGGCGGCGCCGGCGCCCGCGCCGGCCAGTGCGGCCGCCACCGGACCCGCGACGACGAGGCCGAGACCCGGGATCGCGATGCTGGTCCCGACCGCGGCGATGGCCGCGGCGATGGCGCCCAGCGTGCCGCCGATGGCGCCGCCGATGCCCGCACCCTCGGCCGCCTTGCTGCCGAGCTCGGTCTCGTCGCCGACAGCGAAGTGGCGCTTGCGCGTGTCGTCGGACATGACGAGGTTCACGTCATCGCGGTTGTAGCCGCGTTCGGTGACCGATTGGTAGGCGCGTTCCGCGCTGTCGCGGTCGCGAAAGAGACCGGTCACCATGTGCGATTCAGCCATCGGGTTCTCCTGTGAAGTTGCAAAGGGATGGACTGCTTCGCCTCAGCGGAACACGCAGTGACCCATCGAACTCGACGAGGCAAACGCGGGGCCCAGAAACGGGGGCGCGGCCGCTGAGGCTGATCGGTCCATCGCACACGTAAGCCTTGCGCGGGCGCGCAGTTTCTGCACTGTGCGCGGGGCCAGCAAGTGCCTGAAAGCATGCGTCGCGGCGGGCCTGCGATTTGCCGTGCCCACGCAGAGGCCGACGCAGGTCTCGCACATCCACTGGCAGCACTGAAAGGATCGAGACATGAACAAGGATCAACTCAAAGGCCGCGCCGAGCAGGCCAAGGGCAAGATGAAGGAAGAGACTGGCCAGCTGACCGGCAACGCGAGCCTCGAGGGCGAAGGCAAGGCCGAGAAGACGACGGGCAAGGCGCAGGCGAAGGTGGGCGACGCCAAGGAAAAGGTCAAGCGCGGCATCGACAAGATCTGATCGGCGCCGCTTCCTTGAGAGCCCACACCCCGGCCCCCGAGCCGCAGCCCCAACCCGAGCCTCTGCTGCCGCCGATGCCGCCGGGGGTGGTTGATCCGCCGGCACCGGGACAAGACCCGGTGCCGCCGGTGCGCGAGCCGCCGGTGATGCCGACGCCGGTGATGCACTGACGGACACAAAGGAATTCACCATGCCCAAGTCATGGAGCGCCAAACGAGAGCGCCAATACGAGCACATCAAGGAAGGCCTCGAAGAGCGAGGCAAATCGGAGCACGTTGCGCAAGAGATCGCCGCGCGCACCGTCAACAAGGAGCGGGCGCAGCATGGCGAAGCCAAACAGGCGAGCGCCAGCTCGATCGAGGACATGCCGGCCAGCAGGCGCGGCGGTCTGCACTCGCACAGCGGCGAGCGCGGGCGTACCTACGAGCAGCTGTACCACGAGGCACAGGAAAAGGGCCTGAAGGGACGCTCGTCGATGAGCAAGGCCGAGCTGGAGAAGCGGCTCAGCCACTGAGCGGACCAGCGGCGGTTGCAACGAACGACGGCAGCCGAGGCTGCCGTTCGTCGCTTCGCGGGGCCGAGCCACGCGGCCCGGCCGGATCCCCGATTACCAGCGCTGAAGCTGGCCGTCCTGCACGCGCACGCGGTCGCCCACGCGCAGGCCGTTGATGTCGGCGTAGTCGAAGTTGCGAACGTCGCCGTTGTCCATCTGCACCTGCACCTGGTAGTAGACCGACGCCGGCGCGCTGCGGCCTTCCTCGATCTTGTTGCCGACCACTGCGCCGCCAACGGCGCCGATGGCGGTGGCTGCGGCACGGCCGCTGCCCGAACCCACCTGGTTGCCGGCCACGCCGCCGATCACCGCGCCGAGCAGGGCGCCGGCGCCCGAGGAGCGGCGTGCCGTCTCCTGCTGCTGGATGTTGCGAACATAGCCGTACTGGACTGCTTCGCTGGAGCTGGTCGTCGACGGGTAACTGGAGGTGCCGACGCTGCCATAGGTCGGGGCGGGATCATTGCCCACCGACGAGCAGCCTGCCGCGAGGGCGAGGGTCGAGGCGAGCGCGGTGATGGTGATCAGCTTGCGTGTCATGTTGTGAACTCCTTGTGCCTGACATGGCGGTGAATTGCCACCGTCGCTTGCGATGGGGCGGCACTCCATGCTGCAAGGACTGCGCGTGAGGTGCTGCCGGCCGGTGCCGAAAGCGAGGTCGGTGAGCGCCGCGCGCCCCTGTGCGCATTGACCTACAAGCGCTCGCGAGCCCCACAGCCACCTGCCGGCATGCCGATTGCTCGGCCCGGGCGTCTCACTCGCGTTCCCCCGGTGCGCCTGTGACCGTGGAGAACCGAGTGCAGGAACAACCCGCTGCTGCGTGCGAACCCGTCAGACTGGGCAATCATTTCGTTCAGTTCTACAAGGAAGATCAAGTGCTGCTCGACGAGGTCGTGGACTTCGTCGACGGCGCGCTGCGCGCGGGCGATGCAGGAGTCGTCATCGCCACGCAGGAACACTTGGCGCAGATCGAGCGGCGGCTGCAGGGCATGCGTCTGGCCGTGGGCGCTCGGCTGTGGTATCCGGGCGAGTTCGTGGCGCTCGAAGCCGATAGCGTGCTGTCGCAGTTCATGGTCGAAGGCTGGCCGGACGAGGAACGTTTCGCCGCCGTGGTGGGCGGGGTCATCACGCGTGCTTCCAACGGCGGGCAGCGCGGCGTGCGAGCCTTCGGCGAGATGGTGGCGCTGCTGTGCGCCGACGGCAATCACGCCGCTGCCATCCGGCTGGAGGAATTGTGGTGCGAGCTGGGCCGCCACCACGCCTTCTCGCTGTTCTGCGCATATCCGCTGAGCCTGTTCACCAAGCCCGAATACGGCCAGGCGTTCGCGGCCGTGTGCGCGAGCCACGACCACGTGTTGCCGGCCGGAGTCGCGCCTGGCGTGCCGGCGGCCACCCACCCGCTCGGAGCCACGCTCGCCGAACTGCAGCACAAGGCGGCCGTGCTGGAGGTCGAGGTGGCCAAGCGCACACAGGCCGAGCAGACGCTGCGCCGGCGAGAAAAGGAGCTGGCCGACTTTCTCGAGAACGCCGCCGAGGGGCTCAACCGCATCGATGCCGACGGCCGCATCGTGTGGGCCAACCGCGCCGAACTCGAGTTGTTGGGCTACGAGCCGCACGACTACATCGGGCAGCCGGCCGCGTGTTTCCACGCCGACCCCGACGCGGGCAGCCGGTTCGTCGAGCGACTGCTTCGCGGCGACGCGCTGTACAACGAACCCGCGGTGCTGCGCTGTCGCGACGGAACCCACAGGCACGTGCTGGTGCATGCGAGCCTCGTCGGCGAAAACGGCGAGCCGCGCTCGGCGCGCTGCTTTACGCGCGACGTGACCGAACAAGTGCGCGCGCGCGAGGTGCTGGAGAAGGCGCACGCCGAGCGCACGCGGCTGCTGGAGAAGCTCGAGTCCGCCAGCCGAGCGAAGGACGAGTTCCTCGCGATGCTGGGCCACGAGCTGCGCAACCCGCTGTCGCCGATCGTCACGGCGCTGCAGCTGATGAAGATGCGGGGCGACACGCAGACGGCACGCGAGCAGGGCATCATCCAGCGGCAGGTCGACCACCTGATCCGCCTCGTCGACGACCTGCTCGACATCTCGAAGCTCACGCGCGGCAAGATCCAGCTGCACAAGGAAACGGTCGAGATCGGCGACGTGTTGAACAAGGCCGTGGAGATGGCTGGGGTGCTGCTGGAACAGCGCCAGCACCGGCTGGTCGTGCACGTGCCGAGCCGCGGCCTGCGCTGGTGGGGCGACCCGGTGCGCCTGGCGCAGGTGGTGTCCAACCTGCTGACCAACGCGGCGCGCTACACGCCGATCGGCGGCGAGGTGCGCCTGAGCGCCTTTCGCGACACCTCGCAAATCACGATCAGCGTGCAGGACAACGGCTGCGGCATCGCGCCGCACATGCTGTCGCGTGTGTTCGACCTCTTCGTGCAAGGCGAGCGCGGCGTGGACCGCGCGGAAGGCGGGCTGGGCATCGGCCTTGCGCTGGTGAAGAGCCTGGTCGGGATGCACGGCGGCTCGGTGGCGGTGAAGAGCGAGGGCCTTGGCCGTGGCAGCGAATTCATCGTGCGATTGCCGTTGCAGCCCGCGGCGGCGGCCGCTCCACGCGAAGCGACCGGCGCTGCCATTGCATCTGCGAAACGCCAACGCGTGCTGGTGGTCGACGACAACGCCGACGCCGCGGACATGCTGGGCCTGGCGCTGCGTGCGCAGGGTCACCAGGTCGTCGTTGCCCATGATCCAGTCGCGGCTCTGAATTCGCTGGAGGGCTTCACGCCCGACGTGGCCGTTCTCGACATCGGACTGCCGGTAATGGACGGCTACGAACTCGCGGCGCGCATGCGAGAGCGGCTGGGCGAGGGGCGTTGCCGGCTGTACGCGCTCACCGGTTACGGCCTGGAGACCGACCGCGCGCGCAGCAAGGCTGCGGGCTTCGAGATGCATCTCGTCAAGCCGGTCAACATCGATCGGCTGCTCGCGCTCGTCGACGAGGCACCGCACCTTTCGCCCGGCTGAGGGCGCACGCGCAGCACGCAGGCCAGCGGACCTGTCCATCGGGCAGGCGGTACACCGGTTCGGGCTAAGCGGCGCTCGTTTCACGAGTCGTTCCGCATGCCGAATCGGCATGCCCGCAACAGCCTAGGGTTTCTTGCCCCGGGCAAAACCCGCCCGCAGTTGAAATGTGCGAACGGCACATTTAGACTGAACCCCTCCCGGCTCACATATGACGCCTTGATTCCAGCTGTACCCCTCAGCGAGGCACCTGCCGACGACACCGGCGAGCAGGCGTTGCTTCGTGCGTTCCGAGCCGTGCTGACGCCGCTGGCGAACCTGGCCGTGGCGCGAGGGGTCCACCACCGGCATCTCGACGAATTGCTGCGAGGCGCCTTCGTCGACGCAGCACGAGAGGCGCACGCCGATGTGCCCACCACGCGCGCAGTCAGTCGCGTCAGCGCCGCCACCGGCCTCAACCGGCGCGAGGTCACGCGGCTGCTGAACTCGCAGACCCCCGAAACACCACGGCGCTCGCTCGCCACCGAGCTGTTCACGCGCTGGCTCAGCGATCCGTCGATGCAGGGCGATGCCGGGCCGCGGCGGGTGTTGCCGCGCCACGGAGGCCGCCCGAGTTTCGAAGATCTCGCGCAATCGGTGACCAAGGACGTTCACCCGCGCACCCTGCTGCAGGAGATGGTGCGCCTCGGGCTCGTCCGCCATGACGAGGAGGCCGACACGGTCACGCTGCTGCGCGACAGCTTCGTGCCGACGGGCGACGAGCCGCGCATGTTCGGCTTTCTCGCCAGCAATGTCGGCGACCATTTGGCCGCCGCCGTCGCCAACGTGCTCGGCCCTCAGCCGCAGCACCTCGAGCAGGCGATGTTCGCCGACCAGTTGTCGATCGAATCGATCACGCGGCTGAGCCCTGTCGTGCGCGAGCAATGGCAGTCCGTACTGCGTCATCTGGCGCCGGCCGTGCAGGCCATGCTCGACGAAGACGAGGCGCACGACCGCGTCCGGAACCAACGCTTACGCATCGGCATGTATGCCTTTGCGGGCCCGATGCCCGTTGTGCAGCCAGCGCCCGCGGCGTCGAACGCGGCCGACAAGCCGCCGCCCCGCCGCAGGAGAAAAGAATGATGAACGGAAGTCACCCCTTGTTGCGCCCGGCCTGGCAGACCTTCGCGGCGATGGTTCTTGCCGTGCTCGCCATCGCCGGTTGCGGCGGCGGTGTGGACAGCGGCGGGACCGGCGCGCCGGTGGTGTCGTACTCGTCGGGTCCGATCTCGGGCTTCGGCTCGATCTTCGTCAACGGCGTTCGTTACGACGATTCCGGCGCGACGGTGATCGACGACGAGGGCGTGGCGCATCCGCGCAGTGCGCTCAAGCTCGGCATGACCGTGGAGGTGCAGGCCGGTCGGATCACCACCGATGCGGCAACGCAGGAGCGCCGCGGCGAGGCCCGGACGATCCAGTTCGGCAGCGCGATCCAGGGGCCAGTGGAAGCGGTCGATGCGGCGGGCGGTGTGCTGACCGTGCTCGGCCAATCGGTGAAGGTCGACGCCGACACCGTGCTCGACGACATGCCCGCCGGCATCGTCGTTCTGCGCGAGGGCGACCTGCTGAACATCCATGCGCTGCTCGACCCTGTCACCGGCGTTTACGCCGCCACGCGCATCGAGCGTGCGGCGAGTCTCGCCCAGTACAAGCTGCGCGGCGTGGTGTCGGATCTCGACGTCACCGCCAAGACCTTCCGCATCGGCGGCGCGACGATCCGCTACACGGGTCAGGTGCCCTCGCTCGCCGACGGGGTGATTGCGCGAGTGAAGCTTGCGACGGCGCAAGTGGACGGCGCCTGGCCGCTCGTCCAGGCGGCCATGACGGGCACCGCGATTCCCGATCGCGCCGAAGCCGAGATCGAGGGCTTCATCACCGACTTCACGAGCCTCGCGAGCTTCAAGGTGAACGGCACGCCGGTCGACGCGAGCGGTGCGGGCGTCGAGTTCAGAAAGGGCACGTCCGGCCAGCTCGCCAACGGCGTGCGCGTCGAGATCGAGGGCCGCATGGTCGACGGCGTGCTCGTGGCCGATCAGGTCGAGATCAAGCAGCGCGGCGGAGGCGAGGACGAACACTTCAGGCTCGAAGGCGCCATCGAATCGGTCGACGCGGGGCAGCGGTCGTTCTTGCTGCGCGGCATCACGGTGCATCACGACGCCGACACGCGCTTCGTGCGGGGCGGCGTGAGCGACCTGCAGGTGGGCGCGGTTGTCGATGTCAGGGGCGTACTCACCGCCAACGGCACGCAGGTGCGCGCCAACCGGATCAGGTTCGGCAGGGACTGAGCGAAGGAGGGCGAAACATGGCTGCGTGCGTCACCGTCGTTTCCGATTTCGGCAGTTACACGAGCATGCCGGCGCCACTGGGCCAGGGCGTTCGCGTGCTGGTCGTCGAGGACGATCCGGTGCAGGCGCTGGTGCTCACGCTGCACCTGGAGCGGCTGGGCGTGGCTGCCGTCCATGTCGGCGACGGCGCCCGCGCGCTTGACGCAGTACGGTCACAAGACTTTGCGATGGTGCTGATGGACGTCGTCATGCCGCAGACCAACGGCATCGAGGCGACACGCGCAATCCGCGCGTGGGAGCAAGCGAATGCCCGCCGCCGCATGCCGATCGTCGCCGTGACGGCCAGCGCCATGCGCGACGAATGCCTGGCCTATGTGCAGGCGGGCATGAACGAGGTTCTCGTCAAGCCGTTTTCCGCACGCGACCTGCGCGACGTCGTGGTGCGGCATCTGGCGGTGGAGCTGCGCGCCCAGGTGAGCGCAGCCTGAAGCAGTAAGGAGCAGTCGATGCGACATGTGTTGGTGGTGGACGATGAGCTCGATGCGGCCGAATCGATGGCGATGCTGATTTCCGATGCGGGATTCACCGTGTCGACTGCGCGATCCCTGAACGACGCGCGGCGCCAGATCGCGCTGCGCAAGCCCGACCTCGTGCTGCTGGACCTCATGCTGCCCGACGGCAGCGGCATGAAGCTGCTCGACGGCGACACCTGGTGCGACGACACGGAGGTGGTGTTCGTCACCGGACACGGCGACCTCGAGAGTTCGGTGCAGGCGCTGCGGCGCGGCGCGCTCGACTACCTGCTCAAGCCAGTGAGCGCCGAGCAGCTGATGAGCCTGCTGCGGCGCATCAGCCGTGGCCCTGTGCACGACATCGCCGCGATCGGTGCCGGCTCCCAGGCCGCGCGTGCCGTCGCGCCGCCGCTGCTGGGGTGCTCGCCGGCCATGCAGCGCGTCGTAGCGCAGATCGAACGGGTGGCACCCACGGGCGTGACGGTGCTCATCACCGGCGAAAGCGGCAGCGGCAAGGAACTCGTCGCGAGTACGCTGCATGCACGAAGCCGCCGCCACGACAAGGCGCTGCTGGCGGTGAACTGCGGCGCGATCTCGCCCAACCTGATGGAGAGCGAAATCTTCGGCCACGAGCGCGGCAGCTTCACCGGCGCCGACTCGCAGCACATCGGCTTCTTCGAACGTGCCAAGGGGGGCACGCTGTTCCTCGACGAGATCACCGAGATGCCGCTGGACCTGCAGGTCAAGCTGCTGCAGGTGATCGAAAGCAGCACCTTCATGCGCGTCGGCTCGACGCAGGTGCAGACCACCGACGTGCGCATCGTGGCGGCCACCAATCGAGATCCGATGCAGGCCGTGCGCGACGGCAAGCTGCGCGAGGACCTGCTTTACCGGCTGAACGTCTTTCCGATCCACATGCCGCCGTTGCGCGATCGGCCCGAGGACATTCCCGTCATCACCGAGCACTTCCTCGACCTGATCTCGCGCCGGGAAGGGCACATCAAGCGCTTTTCGCCGCAGGCCATGGAAGCGCTGTGCGCGCATGTGTGGCCCGGCAACGTGCGCGAGCTGCGCAACGTCGTCGAGCGCGCCTACGTGATGGCTCCCGGTGTGCAGATCGACGATCCTTGCCTGCCGCAGACGAGCGCCGCGCCGCAGGCGCTGGAGCCTGTGGACACCGGCGGCCCGGTGATGTCAGTGTGCGTCGGCGAAAGCTGGGCCGACATCGAACGCCAGGTGGTGCTCGCCACATTGGACTACTTCGAGGGGCACCAGCAGCGCGCGAGCTACGCGCTCGGGGTCAGCGTGAAGACGCTGTACAACCGGCTGCGCGACTGGTCGCTGCTGCCGCAGGCGGCGATGGCCCGCCAGCGTGGTGCGAGCGGACTCTCGGAGACCATGGGCCTGCGCTGAGCGCCCGCGCATCGAGGGCCGGTCACAAGCCGATCGAACGTCCGGCGCCCATCAGCGTGGCGATGCCCAGCACCGCGAAGAGGGCGGCGGCGGCGCGATGCACCCAGATGACCGGCATGCGGTGCGCGATGCGCTCGCCCAGCAGCACGGCCGGAACGTTCGCGATCATCATGCCGAGGGTGGTGCCGGCCAGCACCGCCAGCACGGCGCCCGACTGCGCCGCGAGCGCCACGGTCGCGATCTGGGTCTTGTCGCCCATCTCGGCCAGGAAGAAGGCGAGCAGCGTCGTCGCGAATACTCCGAAGCGTCCCGACGGAGCATCGCCGTCGTCGAGCTGGTCGGGAACGAGCGTCCAGGCGGCCATCGCGAGAAACGAGGCGCCGATGACCCAGCGCAGGACCTGCGGCCCCATCAGGGCCTGAAGCCAGCTGCCCACGGCGACCGCCAGCGCGTGGTTGAGCAGCGTGGCGAGCAGGATGCCCGCGACGATCGGCCACGGCTTGCGGTAGCGGGCAGCGAGCACGAAGGCGAGGAGCTGCGTCTTGTCGCCGATTTCGGCGAGGGCCACGAGCCCGGTCGAGAGAAGAAATGAAGACAAGCTTCAGCGCGAATTGACCGGGAAGGCGCCGCCGCTGCGGCTGGCCTCGAAGGGCAGGGTGCGCACGCAGTTGCGGCCGTCCGACTTGGCGGCGTACAGCGCGGTGTCGGCCTCGTGGATCATCCAGTCGAGCGAGGGCAGCTCGTTGCGCAGCGGCGCGACGCCGATGCTCACGGTGGTGGCGACCGTCTCGCCCTTCCATGGCAGGCTGAGCGCCTGCACTCGCTCGCGGATGCGCTCGGCCACGTCGAGCGCGCCCAGCGGGTCGGTGTGCGGCAGGAAGACGATCAGCTCCTCGCCGCCGAAACGCGCGAGCACATCGGCCTGTCGCAGCGACTCCCCGACCGCGCGCGCGATGCAGCGCAGCAGCTCGTCGCCGCAGAGGTGGCCGTGGTTGTCGTTGACCCGCTTGAAATGGTCGGCATCGATCAGCAGCAGCGCCGCCTCCGTGTTGTAGCGGCGTGCGCGGTCCCACTCGCGCTGCACCACGGTCATGAAGTGGCGCCGGTTGTGCACACCCGTCAAGTCGTCGTGGGTTGCGAGCACCGTCAGCTGCTGATGGGCGCGATCGAGTGCGAACACCAGACGCAGGATGAACGAGGCGATGATGGGCGTCAGCAGCACCGAGCACAGGGTGGCTGAACCGACCGCAACCCAGCGGTTGCCGTAGCCCGACACGCTGATGACGAGCTGCGAGATGGCGATTGCGGCGACCGCGACGATGAACGTCGTGACCACCGTCGAGCGCAGCAGCCCGAGCCGCATCACGGTGCGGCTCATCCAGCGGAACCAGGCCGGTTCGGAGTCGGGGGAGAACGAGGTGGCCATGGCAATGCGGGAGTCCAGCGCTCGATTCGACCACATCCGGCGTCCCTGCGCCCGAGCCGCGGTCGGGCCGGTCCGTGCGGCGTGAAAACATGCTTCGAAAGAGCGCACGGCCGAAGGAGGGCAGGCCTGCTTGTCGGGCAAGCGCAAAACCGCTAGCGTCGGGTCACTCATCGAAAAGGAGAAAACCCCATGAGCAACCACGTCTACAAGCTGCTTGAACTCACCGGCTCGTCGTCCATCAGCATCGAGGAGGCCGTGCAGAACGCGATCAGCAAGGCGCATGAAACGGTGCGCAACATCCAGTGGTTCAGCGTGACCGAGACGCGCGGCCACGTGATCGACGGCAAGGTGGCGCATTGGCAGGTGAGCATCAAGCTCGGGTTCACGCTCGAGTGAGAGTGTTCAGGCGACGGCGTGCCGCCTGAACTCCGGTGGCGGGCCGCTGCGGTGCGCAATTCGTCACGGCCGTGCGGCCTTCTTCGCCGCAGCCGGCATCATGGCACTGTCGTGCCTCGATACAGTGCCGATATCACGACAAGGCACACCCGTGCGAAAGCGGGACGAAAGGCAGTTTCGCCGCGTCCCTCAGCGTTTCGCGTGCCGCATCGTCAATTGCGCAGGACATCCGTGCCGGACACCGCCGACTTTCGTGAAACCCGCCCCAGGCCCAGCGAGTCCTTCGCCGAGCGCGCCCGGCTGCTGGTCGCGTTCGTCGTCGAACGCGGACGAGAGGTCGGCATCGGCACGCGCCGCCTCGAACACGAGCTGATGGAGTGGATCGGCCGCTGGCGTCAGACGGCGCCGGCGGCGCAGTACTTCGTCGCGGTGGAGCTGGGCATCATCCTGCGCGCATTGAACGGCCCGGCGGCAGGCGCCCGCCTGGACGCCGACAACGAACAACTGTGCTGGCTCATCGCCCGATGCATGGCGCAAGCGGCATGAAGTCCTTCCACGCGCACACGACGCGGGGCTGGGCCCGCCGCCATCGCTTGCCAGGCCGATGCGCCATGCGCGATCATGGCCGCGGAGGAGCCGTCTTCGAGCTGTGCCAGCCATGATCCCCGGAGCCAATCGCCGCATCCATCCGCGCAAGGTCTTGCGTGGCCCCGCCACCATCGTGGTGCCGGGCCAGCCGCCGCGCGACGGCAAGACCTGGGATCTCGGCCTCGACGGCATGTCGGTGCTTTCGCCGCGGCCGATTCCGCCCGGCACCCGATGCGAAGTGCGCTTCGACCTGCCCGGGGTCGACCACCCGACCCACGTCACCGCGCCGGTCAAGGTGCTGTACTGCTCCTACTGCGGCGCCGACGGCTTCAAGGTGGGTACCGCCTTCGGCGATCTCGTCGGCGAGAGCCTCGACGCGGTGAAAGGCTTCGCCGAATAGCGGTGCATCGCCGCTGAAAGCGTGTCGCCGCCCGCGCTCCTTGGCGAGCGCCGTGCCCGAGCGGCTCGATGTTTTCCCTAGGCGGCGCGTGAGCGCATGGTCATCAGCTTGGCGCGCTGAGTCAGTGTCTCTTCGATTCGACGTGATGAAGATGGCGGCCGCTGTCGTCGTTTCATCGATCACGAAAAAGGAGACACCTTGAAGATGTTCACCCCATTGCGCGTGCTGCTTGCCGCGCTGGCGCTGTCGCTGTTGAGCGGCATCCAGCCCGCGCAGGCTGGCAACAACCACCCGGTCATCCTTGTCCACGGCTTCGCGGGCTTCGGCCCGACCGAGATGCTGGGCTACAAGTACTGGGGCGGTCTCACCAACCTCCAGTCGAAGCTGCAGGCCCGCTATCCGGACCAGCTCGTGAAGACGGCCGTGGTGGGACCATTCAGTTCCAACTGGGACCGAGCGGTCGAACTGTTCTACCAGATCAAGGGCGGCTGCGTCGACTACGGCATGCTGCACGCCAACACGCACGGACATCTGCGCAAGCCCGAGGAGTACTGGCGCAACGGCCGCACCTGCCATCCCGGCCTGTACCCCGCGTGGGACGCCAACCATCCGGTGCACTTCGTCACCCACAGCATGGGCGGCCAGACTGCGCGCATGCTGGTGCAGCTGCTCGCCGGCAACGGCGCGCCGAGCAATCCGGGGCTCTTCCCCTTTGCGACCAGCGCCGCCTGGGCCAAGAGCGTGACCACGATCTCCACGCCCAACGATGGCACGACGCTCGCCTACCGTGTGGTCGACTGGGTGCCGGTGGTGCAGCAGCTGGTCACCGGCATCGCCGGCCTCACCGGCGGCACGCTGGCCGCGAGCATCTACGACTTCAAGATGGACCAGTGGCGCATCGGGCCGCGCCGCAGCACCGAGACCTTCGAGCAATACGTGAACCGCGTGATGACCTGGCCGCTGTGGTCGAGCGGCATCAAGGACCTGTCGCCCTTCGATCTGAGCCCGGCCGGCGCGATGGTCGAGAACGACTGGGTGCATGACCAACCGAACGTCACCTATTTCTCGGTCAGCACGGACTCGAGCTACCGCGGGCTGCTCACCGGCTGGTCATACCCCAACCTGGACACGAACCCTCTGATCTTCCTGTTCGTCGGGCCGGGCTGGATGGGCAACTTCGTGCCGGACGGCCGGCCCTTCGCGCCTGTCAACCACGCGAGCTGGTATCCGAACGACGGCGTCGTCAACACCATCTCGCACAAGGCGCCGACCTGGGCCATGAATGCGGCGGGCAACATCTACGCGCGGCCGGTGGTGATCAAGGACATCAGCCGCGGCGGCACGCCACAGGCCGGCGCATGGAACTGGAAGGGCCTGATGGACGGCTACGACCACTTCGACATCATCGGCTGGACGCTGTTCTTCGACAGCGTGGGCTGGTACAAGGCGCACGTCGACCAGTTGCGGTCGTTGTAGCAGTCAAGCCGCGGGGCCGCGGCATGTCACGCGGCGTCAGAAGCCGATCGTGTAGCGATAGCCCTTGTACTTCAGCACCGCGGCCTTGAGCTTGATCTGCTCGAGCGTCAGGTTCGGCGCGACCTTGTCGTTCTCGTGAAAGATCTGGCCGTTGATGATCAAGAAGCGGCTGGCCGCGTTGTCGGAGTAGATCGAGCCGCCGACTTTCAGCGACGGCAGATCGCGCCGCACGTCGGCCGGCAATTCGTTGAGGGCATAGACGCGGTCCTCGGCAGCGGATGCGCTGTCGGTGGGAGCAACAGCCGCGGCCGCTTTCTGCACCGCCGGTTCGGGCTTGCGCGCCAAGGGCACGCTCTCGCGCGACACAGAGGTGGCGGCGACGGGTGCCGGCCGCGGAACCGCCGGCGCTGGTGAACGCGCCTGCACCGGCGCGGGACTGGCCAGCACTGACGGGGGAGCCGCAAACTGTGGGGATGCAATTGGCGCCGGCGTGATCGGTGCCTGCGCAGGCGACGCGGCCACGGCGCGCGCAGTCGCATCGCTGTCGCGCCCCATCAGCTGCCACGCCATCGCGGCGATCAGCATCAGCGCGGCGCCGCCCGCGGCCCAGGTCCACGGCGGCAGCCGCTGTGGCGATGCGTCCTCGGCCGAAGCGGGCGAGGTCTGCGCGTGCAGCCCCGGCACCGAGCCGCGGTCGCGCTCGGCGTCGGCTTTTCTGAGGGCGTCGAGGATGTAGGACATGGCGTCTATTTCTCGGCGTTCAGGCGCGGCTCGGCGATGCCGACGGCGCGGTTGAGCAGCATGAAGGTGGTCGGCCCGGCCAGTCCGTCGGCCTTCAGGCCCTGCGCCAGCTGGAATGCCGAAACCTGCGACTTGAGGCTCGACTCGGCCGCGCCTTCGCGGCCCTGCAGCGCGTCGAGCTGGGCCGCCAGCCAGTCGGCCGCCGGCCCCGTCTCGACCACGCGGCCGGCGTAACCCGGTGGCACGCGCCAGAAGGTGGCGAAATCGCCGCGCCACATCTGGGCGAGCGATGGCAGCGTCACCGTCTGCGAGGCCTCGCCGATACGCAGCGTCGCGCCGCGCTCGGTCAGGCCGGTCAGCAGGGCGTACACCGGCCGCGACTGTGCATCGTGGAGCGTCACGATGCCGGGCCGATCGAGTTGGCGGATGAGCGCGAGGTTGCCCGCGCTGCTGCGAAAGCAGTACAGCTCGTGACTCTGGGCCGCGAGGCACGGGTCACCCTCGGGCAGTTCGAGCTTCCAGGCCGCTGCGAGCTCGCGCCAGGCATCGCCTTCGTTGCGCCACAAGGGCTGAAAGCGTGTGTCGAGTTCGGCCGAGGTGATGAACACCGGGGCCGACGCGGCCGGTGGCGCCTTGGCGGCCACCGCCGATGCGGCAGCGCCTGGGCCCGCCACCGCGCTGGCGGCGGCTGCCGGCGCCGTCTGCGGCCCGGGTCCTCCCAGCGTGTAGGCGAGGGCGCCGACCAGGCTCGCCGCCGCGGTCAGCCCGAGGCCGGCGAGCGCGACGCGCCGGCGCTGCGAGCGCCGCGCCGACGGCGAGGGCACGTTGTCGAACACCTCGCTCGCGGCCTTCTCGACGACCTCCATGTCGACCTTGCTCTGCCCGCCGGAATAGGCGCCGAGCAGCGCGCGGTCGCACAGCAGGTTGATGCGCCGCGGCACGCCGCGCGACAGCTCGTGGATGCGCTGCATCGTCTGCCGGTCGAACGGGATCGCGCGGCTCATGCCCGCCACCGACAGGCGGTGACGGATGTACTGCCGGGTTTCGTTGGCCGACAGCGCCTCCAGATGGAAACGCGCGATGACGCGCTGCGCCAGCTGCTCGAGTTCGGGCCGCGCCAGCATCGTGCGCAGCTCGGGCTGGCCGATGAGGATGATTTGCAGCAGCTTGCGCTCGCTGGTTTCCAGGTTGGTCAGCAGTCGCAGCTGCTCGAGCACGTCGGCCGAGAGGTTCTGCGCCTCGTCGATGATCAGCAGGTTGTTCTGGCCGACCGAGTGGGTGCGCAACAGGAACTCGTTGAGCGGATCGATGTAGTCCTTGACGGTCGGCACGCCCGGCCCCTCGTGCGGGTAGGGGATGCGGAATTCGTCGCACACCGACTTGAGCAGCTCGGTGACCGTCAGCTTGGGGTTGAAGATGTAGGCGACGTTGCAGCGTCTCGGAACCTGCTCGAGGAAGCAGCGGCACACGGTGGTCTTGCCGGCGCCGATCTCGCCGCTCAGCAGCACGAAGCCGCCGCCGCCGTTGACGCCGTACAGCAGGTGCGCCAAGGCCTCGCGGTGGCGCTCGCTCATGAAGAGATAGCGCGGATCCGGCGCGATCGAGAAGGGTTCCTGCTTGAGGCCGAAGAACTGCGTGTACATGGTGCAGGGGCGGCGAAGAGCCGAAGTCCCTGGAAGCGGGCAGTCTATCGCGCCGGCCGTGGGCGGCTGACGGGCGCAGCCGGTGTTTTCCCACGGACGCATTTGCGGCATGCCGAGAAGGGATTGCCCGCGCAACGGTTACCCCTCTTGCCGCCGGTCACGCCAACGAGCGCTCCACCTCGATGCGCCTGCTCGCAAGATCGCGCTTCCAGTTCCTTGAGGAGGGTGTATGCGTCTCATCGTCGCGGCCTGCTTGTCGCTGTGTGCATCGTGGTCCGCCTGGGCCTTGCCGTTCAGCGACGTCTACTTCTTCGGCGACAGCCTCACCGACACCGGCAACGTGACGACGGTCTACGCCGGGGTGCCCAAGCCGCCCGGTGCACCGCCGGTGATCCCCGGCCCGCCGTACGACCCGGAAGGCCGCGCCAGCAACGGGCTGCTCTATGCCGATGTGCTCGCCGCGGGGCTGGGGCACTCGGCCACCGCCTTCGAGCGCGGCGGCACCAACTTCGCCTACGGGGGCGCGCGCACGCGCTACCAGCTGTTCGGCCCGCCCTTCCTCGGCCTCATCGACCAGGTGGCGCAGTACCGAGCGCTGCCTGGCCCTGCCGATCCGGATGCGCTCTACGTGCTTTGGGGCGGCTCCAACAACCTGCAGGACATCTTCCTCGGCCGCACCACCGATCCCCTCGGTCAGCCGATCCCCGGCATCGGCGGGACGCTGACCGACCTCGGCGGCTTGCTGAACTCACTGGCCGACGAGGGCGCGCGCACGCTGCTCGTGCCCAACGTGCCCAACCTCGGCCGGGTGCCGCGGGTGCGCGAAATCGGCGGCCCGCCCGCGCAGGCCGCGGCCACCTCGCTCGTGCAAAGCTTCAACGCGGGACTCGGCAACGTGCTCGACGAGTTCGAGTTGCTGCATCCCGAGATTCGGCTGATCCGCTTCGATGCGTTCGGCGCGCTCGAAGACATCGTCGCGAACGCCAGCAGCCACGGCCTCGTCAACCTCACCGATCGCTGCTACACCGGAGACGACCTCGGCTTCACCGGCGGCGGCACGGTGTGCGCGCAGCCGGACAGCTACCTGTTCTGGGACGGCATCCACCCGACCGCGGTGACGCACCGGCTGTTGGGCGAGGCGATGCTGCGCGCAGCGCTGGTGCCGGAGCCGCAGACCTGGCTCCTGATGGCTGGCGGCCTCGTGCTGCTGACGGGCTTGCGCCGCGCACGGATGGCGCGGCGCTGATCGCGGAATGACTGACTGCGTCCGATGAAGCCCATCGGACGCGGTGCAGGCGGCCTACCTGCCGTCGCGGTCCGAATCGCCCGGCGTGGCGCGCTCGACGGTGTCGCTCACGCGCTGCCAGGCATCCCGCGTCGCATGTTTCGCCCGGTCCCAGTCGAGCCGCGATTCGCCGCGCGCGTCGCGCCAGCCCGCCGACAGGTCGGTCTCGATGTCCTCGTAGTTCCGCTCGGGGTAGCGGCTGTAGGCATCGACACCGTAGCGATACGCCGGGCCGTAGTCCTGGTCGTAGGTGAAGCCGCCGTCGATGTACGAGCGCTCGCTCCAGTTGTCGCGCCAGTAGCGGTCTTCCATCTCCGGATCGATCATGTCGGCGATGCCTTTGCCGGCGAAGCCGCCGGCCACGCCGCCGATGGCGGCGCCGACCGCCGCCCCGATCGGCCCGGCCATGCTGCCCACCGCGGCGCCCGCGGCCACCGCGCCGGCTGCGGCGCCGGCCGCCGTGCCCACCGGGTGCGCGCCGAGCGGATTGCGGTCGTCGTCGCGATCGCGATCGACGGGATTCTTCACTTCGCCCTTGGCGGCGGGTCTGTCCTGGTTCATGACGGTCTCCTGTTCATGACGATGGGCTCGCCGCAAAAGGGTGGCGAGGCATTTCGATTTCACGCGCAGCGGCGGCTGTCGCCCATCGGCGCGCGTCGCTTGCTGCTGTAGGTGGGCTCCGACCCGGCCGGGCCTTTCATCGTGTCATGGCCACGCTGCGCAGTCCCGGCAGCAGCCTGTCGATCTCGCGTTCGATCGCGCGCAGGCTCAGCGGCTTGCTGAGCGTGCCATCCATGCCCGCTTCCCGGCAGGCCGGACCGATGACGGCCGTCGTGTCCGCCGTCGCGGCGACGATCGGAAAGTGCGCCAGCGTGCCTTCGTGCTGCATGCGGCGCAGCCGGCGCGTGGTCTGCAGGCCGTCCATGCCGGGCATGTGCACGTCCATCAGAACCCATTGCGGCAGGTGGGTTCGGCAGCGCTCGATGCCTTCTTCGCCGCTGCGCGCGGTCTGCACGTCGAAGCCGGCGAGCTGCAGCAGGCCGCTGGCCACGAGCAGGTTGACCTCGTTGTCGTCGACCACCACCGCGCGCGGCCGGCCGATCCAGCCGCTCGAGATCAGCGCCGCGGGTTGCGTGTCGTCGGCCGATCGCTCGCGCTGCGACACCCGCTGCGTCAGCTCGATCAGGTCGGCGGGGCTGAAGGGCCAGGGACGGCAGTCCACCGCGCCGGCCTGGGCAGCAGGTTCGAGCGTGCCCAGGATGAGCGGCACGTCGGCGGCGAGCCGCGGCCGCATCGGTTGCAGATCCTCAGCCTGGAGATCGTTCGACGCGATGCCGACGACGAGCGCCGGCGCGGCGGCGGGCCCGCCTGCGCGCAGTTGCTGCAGCGCGTGCTGCGCGGACTCGAAGTGCGTCGTTCGCCAGCCGAGGCGCTGCAGGCGGCGCATCAGCGACCATGACGCTTGCGGCGCGCTGCTGAGCAGCCAGGCCGAGGCGCCACCGGCGCTCGGCATGGGTGCCGCGGGCTGCAGCCGCGCCGGCATGACCAGATCGAGCGCGAACAGGATGCCCTGATCGCCTTCGGCGCCGAAGGAGATGGGCGCGCCGGTGATCGGACACACGCCGTGGGCCACGCGCGAACCGGCCGGCGCATCGGGCGCCGTGCTGCGCTCGGCCAGTTCCAACTGCTGCAAGGCGCTGCTCAGGGCGCCAGCGGTGATGCACCCGCCCGCGCCGGCAATGCTGATCGACACGTCGGCCAGTCCGGCATCGTTCCAGCCCGCATGGGCAGTCATGAACAGGGAGCCCTCGTCCACCATGGCCACGGCCGCATGCGACAGTCGCGACAGCGAACGGCGCAGCGCCTGCTCGTCGGCGTCGACGTCGATCGGCGGGCCTCGGCAGTCGAAGAGCATCAGCAGCCCACGCTCCCACGCGAGTCGCACTGTCTCACGAGCGCTGCGGGTAAAGAAGTCGGCGAAGTCCACACGCTGGCCCAGGATGGCGCACCGGGAATCGCCGCGGCGCACCGATGCCGGGCATCGGCAACGGATGTGCCTGCCCGGCTCTCGGGGTGGATCAAGGCTGGAGGCCGGAGGCGCCGCGCGTGGGGCGGATGCCCTCGCCGCGCGCGCCGCTGTCGAGTCTGCTGATCGGCTCGGTGACGACGGGCGGATCGTCAGTGGTGATGGCGATCAGCATCGTGCGCGGCGCGGCGTCGTCATGCGTGTGCGCTCCCGCCGTGGTCTGCAAAGGAGCGACACCCGGATCCGGCTGGCCGTCGCAGCCGACCAGCCAGGCAACCGCGAGGACGCAAGCGAGCGAGACAGAGCGATAGGCGTTCATGGGGATGGGCGCACGACGACGCGGCGCGCCCGTGATCCCGGCAGACAGCGTGCCCGCTCCTGGCAATGGCATCGTCAGGCACGTCGGCTGCTCGGTCGTGTTGACGAGCCATACCAGCCGCTCGGGGCGTGAAGCGCCGACAGGACGACCATGAACGATTCGGACCCGCGAGACAAGGAGGCCAAGCGCCTCGAAGGCAAGGCCCGGCAGCCGGGAGCCAAGGTGCCCACCTACCAGGAACTGCTTGACGAGGCGCTGGATGAAACCTTCCCGGCGAGCGACCCGATTTCGCCCAGTGCGGCGATGCATGCCGAACGGCAAGTCGCCACCGGCAAGGATGACGTGGACTGGAAGCTGAAGCCAGGCGCGGCGTGCCCGCCAGTCCGCGGGGCTGAGGCACCCAAACGCAAGCCGAAGGCCGCGCGCAAGAAGACCGCGGCCCCGCGTTGAGGCAAAAAAATGGCGTCGCAACGGACGCCCGAGCAGGAACGCTCGACGAGCGGGCGGTGAAAGGCGGGTCGTGACCCGCCTTTCACTCACCTCGATCTCAGTTGCTCGCGGCGCTCGCGGCGGGCGATGCTTCGGTGGGGCTGGTGGACGACATCGAGCCTGCCGCGCTGCCGGTGGTACCGGACTGCGACGGATTGGTCGTGTCGGCGCTGGTGCTCGACCCCGTGCCCGAGGTGCTGGTGCCGGTGCTGCTGCCTGCCGTCGTGCCGGCGGTGTTGTCGGGCGTCTCCTCGCGCTGTTGGCATGCAGTGAGCGAGACGGCGGCGACCAGGGCTACAGCGCTGATCTGCGCAATTTTGAGAACGTTCATCCTGAATTTCCTTGTAAGAAAAGCTCACGAGGGAGCGACGGGCGATTGCGGTTCACCACGAACGGCGAAGGGGTTCGCGGCCGTGATGGGCCGAGCGTTCCGCGGGCAGTATGCGTGCCTGACACGGTACCCAAAGGTGACATGCGTGACGGGCGCGTCACGAACGAATCGCTCAATGCACGTGCCTGGTCTGCGGCGTGTGTTCATGCAAGGAGTTGGGTGCGTTCAAGCCGGCCTGATCCGACACGCCGACGCCGAGCCGCGACACCAGCTCCCCGCCGAGCCACGCGGTGACGAGGGCGAGCGCCGCTGCCGCAAACGACAGCGTGTACGCGAGCGCACCGGGATCGCTGCCCGCGCTTTCGCGCAGCAGCCAGCTGCCCAGAAAGAGCAGCGACACGACACCGTTGCCGGCGCCGTGCAGCAAGCCGATCTTCTTGGCTCGCGTGCCGGGCTCGATCGCCATCCAATCGATCAGACCGAAAGGCGCGGCAAGCAGGGCGCCGATGAGGCCCGCGGCGATCATCCAATACGCGACTGCGGCCATCAACGGGTCTTCGCCGACGAGGAACACGAGGTCGAACACGACCGCCGTGGCGAGCAGGCCGAGCGGAAACACCACCAGCATCTGGTGCACCGGATGGCCGAGGAACTTGGCTTTGCTTTCCATGGGGACTCCATCGGTTTGAGATTCCCCGAAGCGTGCAAGCGCGGTGCCTGACCGGGCACCGCGCTTGCCGTCCAGCGAGTGCGGCCGTGGATCTTTTCCGCGTGACCGAACTCGCCGCAAGGCATCCGCAGTCACTACAAGGAGTTCACGATGGCTTCCAGCAACCAAGGCAACGACAAGCAAGGCCAGAATCAGGGCAACCAGTCGCAGTCCAACGAACGTGGCCAGGCGAACAGCGGCCAGCGCGGACAGACCGGCTCGCCCAGCCAGACCGGCTTCGAGCAGGACATGGATCAAGGCGAGCGCAGCGGCATGGGTCAGCGCAGCGATCAAGACCGCAGCGGCGCACAGGGCGGCCAACGCGGCGACCGTGACGACCTCGGCCAGCAGCGCGAGCGCAGCGGCGCGCAAGGCGGCTCCGGTCAAGGCAGCGAAGGCGGCCTGAGCGACAGCGAGCAGGGCCTGCAGGACGAGCGCGGCAGGCAGGGCGGTCAAAGCGACCTGGATCAGGGCAGCAGCGGCCAGCGCGGCGGCAGCAGCCAGAGCGGCCGCAGCCGCTGATGTGCTCGACCGAAGAGAAACGTCTAGATCGGTTGATGACCGGATGAAGACCGGTTGAAGAAGAGGAGCGGCACTTGCCGCTCCTCTGCCACCATGCCTCACAAACGATTCACCACGCTCGAGCAGGACCAGCTCGAGTGGATCAGCCGCTTTGCCGACCGGTTGCGCCTCGAGCAGCCGGCTTTCGCCGACGAGAATCGCAGCCACGAAGCGAACGAGATTGCGCGCAGCCTGTGGGAGCAGCCCGATTGGCGCGTGCTCGATCCGCACGCGGCGGCCGAGCGCTGGATCGAGCAGCAAGCCGCCCACTGAACGGGGTTCGCTCACGTGCTCGCTGCGTGGCGCAGCTCGTGCGCCTCGGTTTGATTGATGAAGTAGATATATCTTGATTTGATGTATATACTTCATGCATGTGGTCCGTCCTGATCGTCACCCTGCCCACGCAGCCAAGTGCCGTGCGTCTGCGCATCTGGCGCGCGCTGAAGGCACTCGGCTGCGGGGCGCTGCGCGACGGCGCCTACGTGCTGCCGTCGGCTCATGCGGGCGAGCTCGACAAGCTGGCCGAGGAGGTGAGGGCGCATGCCGGCAGCGCCTCGGTGCTGGACCTGCACTGCCGCACGCCGGCGCAGGAAGCGGAACTCGCCGCGCTGTTCGACCGCGCCGCGGCTTACGGCGAATGGCGCAGCGCGCTGCAGCAGCTGCGCGCTGAACTCCCGTCGCTCGGCGAGACCGAGGCGAGGCGGCGCCTGCGCGCCGTGGCCGATGCGCTGCAGGCGATCGTGCGCATCGACTACCTGCCCGGCGCCGCGCAGCAGCAGGCGCAGGCCGATCTCGCGGCCTTGCGTCTCGAACTCGACGCGCGCTTCTCGGCCGATGAGCCGCATGCCCGCAGCGGTGGGGTCAAGCGGCTCGATCGGCGCAAGTACAGCGGCAGGCGATGGGCCACGCGGGCCCGGCCGTGGGTCGATCGGCTCGCCTGCTGCTGGCTCATCGTTCGCTTCATCGACCCGCAGCCGAGCTTCGTCTGGCTCGACGACGTGGCGAAGCTGCCGCGCGGCGCGATCGGCTTCGACTTCGATGGCGCTGCGTTCACGCACGTCGACACGCTGGTGAGCTTCGAGGTGATGATGGCGAGCTTCGGGCTGGACGACGACTTGCCGCTGCGGCGCATTGCGGCGGCCGTTCACTACCTCGACGTCGGCGGCATCCCCTCGCCCGAGGCTGCGGGTCTCGAGACCATCCTCAGCGGCCTGCGCGACCTGCATGCCGACGACGACACGCTGGTCGCCGCGAGCAACACCGTGTTCGACGCGATGTACGCGGCGCACACCGCCCAGGGGGCGCGCCAATGAGCGCCGGCGCACCCCCACTGGACGGCGCTGTCGAGGCCCCGGCGCAGGTGCCGTTCGCCGAGGCATTCTGGTTCTGGCTCAAGCTCGGCTTCATCAGCTTCGGCGGGCCTGCCGGGCAGATCTCGATCATGCACAGCGAGCTGGTCGAGCGGCGTCGCTGGATCAGCGAGAAGCGTTTCCTGCACGCGCTCAACTACTGCATGGTCCTGCCGGGGCCCGAGGCGCAGCAGCTTGCCACCTACATCGGCTGGCTGATGCACCGCGGCTGGGGCGGCATCGTGGCCGGCGCCTTGTTCGTGCTGCCTTCGCTGTTCATCCTTATCGGCCTGTCGTGGATCTACATCGCCTTTGGCGACGTTCCCGCCGTGGCGGGCGTGTTCTACGGCATCAAGCCGGCGGTGACGGCGCTCGTGCTGCACGCGGCGCATCGCATCGGCACGCGCGCGCTGAAGAACGGATGGCTGTGGGGCATCGCGGCAGCGGCTTTCGTCGCGATCTTCGCCTTCGATGTGCCGTTCCCGCTGATCGTGCTGGCGGCCGCACTCATCGGGCATCTGGGCGGGCGTGCGGCGCCGCAGGTGTTCATCGTCGGCGGCGGGCACGGCGCCACCCAGGCGGGCTACGGCCCGGCCATCATCGACGACGACACGCCGACGCCGCCGCATGCCGCCTTTTCGCGCGCGCGGCTGGCGCGCGTGCTGATCATCGGCGCGGGTCTGTGGATGGCGGCGATGGCGCTGCTCGTCGCCCAAGGCGGTCTGCAGTCGACGCTGACGCAGATGGGCTGGTTCTTCAGCAAGGCCGCGCTCGTCACCTTCGGCGGCGCCTACGCCGTGCTGCCCTACGTGTACCAGGGCGCGGTCGAGCAGCATCAATGGCTGTCGGGTGCGCAGATGATCGACGGGCTCGCGCTCGGCGAGACGACCCCCGGCCCGCTGATCATGGTGGTCGCCTTCGTCGCCTTCGTAGGCGGCTGGCTGCAGCAGGTGCTGGGGCCGCAGGCGCTGTTCATGGGCGGCGCGCTGGCAGCGTTGGTGGTGACCTTCTTCACCTTCCTGCCGTCGTTCGTGTTCATCCTTGCGGGTGGCCCGGTGGTCGAGTCGACCCACGGCAATCTCAAGTTCACCGCGCCGCTGACCGCGATCACGGCCGCCGTGGTGGGCGTGATCCTCAACCTCGCGCTGTTCTTTGCCTACCACGTGCTGTGGCCGCAAGGTTTCGGCGGTCCCTTCGATGTCGTCTCGGCGCTGATCGCCGCCGCGGCGGCGGTGGCGCTGTTCCGCTTCAAGGTCGGCGTGATGCCGCTGCTCGGCGCGTGCGCGGCCGTGGGCCTGGCCGTCACGCTGCTGCAGCCGCTCTTTCGATGAGGAGACATGACATGAACACCGAGATGCCCCCCGCGATGGCGCTGGCGCTCGACGCCTGCTTCGGCAGCGTCGCGCAATGGCGCGAGCGCTGCGCGGTGTTGGCGCAGGCACAGGAATCACCGCTGCGCCTGTGTTTCGATCCGGCAAGCGCCTGTCTCGTGATCGCGTCGCGCGACGATGGGCACGGTGTCGATCGCGCGGTGGAACTGCTGTCGATCGGTGCGGCGTCGTCGCTGGACGAAATCGACTGGGACAGCGTCTACGAGCGCTACCAGCACGCCGTGCATGCCGCGAGCACGCCGCTGGCTGCGAGCGCCGATGCGGCGCAGCGCGCGCTCGTGATCGACGTGCGGCGCGCCGGCGTGTTCGAGCAGGCCGGCACGATGATCCCCGG
Organism: Burkholderiaceae bacterium; assembly: GCA_905339355.1. GTDB lineage: Bacteria > Pseudomonadota > Gammaproteobacteria > Burkholderiales > Burkholderiaceae_C > Albitalea. Next base: position 12,840 of record CAJPFZ010000465.1, on the reverse strand, counting down.
TGCCGCCTGGCGCGACCCGGCGCAGGTCGACGGGTGGGCCGCCGAACTGCCGGCCGATCGCGAGGTGCTCGTGTACTGCGTCTATGGCCACGAGGTCGGGCGCCGAACGGCGATGCGGCTGCGCTCGCTCGGCGTCGATGCGCGCTTTCTGGAAGGCGGCATCGACGCCTGGCAGGCGGCGGGCCGGCCGCTCAACGTCAAAGGAGAAACGCCATGAAATGGGTGACCCGTGAACGGCCCAAGATCGACCGCATCGCCTGCCCGTGGCTGATTGCGCGCTTCATCGACAGGGCACCCGAATTCATCTACGTCCCACCGGCCGAGGTGTTGAGGGTCGCGCAGGAGCGCAATGCCGTGCCCTACGACATCCCGGGCGTGGAGATGTCGCACGAAGGCGAGCGCTGCAGCTTCGACGCCTTCCTCGCGAAGTACCGGCTCGACGACCCGGCGCTGCAGCATCTCGCGCTGATCGTGCGCGGCGCTGACACCTCGCGGCTCGATCTGACGCCGCAGTCGGCGGGCCTCTATGCGCTCTCGCTGGGTCTCTCGAAGAACTTTGCCGACGACCACGAGATGCTCGCGCACGGCATGGTCATGTACGACGCGCTCTTCGCGTGGTGTGTCTCGTGCCAGCAGGAGACACACCGCTGGCCGCCGGCGATGTGACTGGTGCGCGACCGCGCCGCGTCGACGCGCCGTCTCAGTGCGCCGCGGCGCTCGCGTGCGGCTGCCATGCCCCTTCGGGCTGGCGCAGCCTGTCGGCGATGATCGACAGCACCGTCGGGTTCCAGCCCAGGCCGCAGTGGCTACCGTCCACTTCGATGTTCTCGACGTGCGGCAGCGGCTCGGGATTGAGGCAGGCCTGCCACGCGACGACACCGTCGGTGCGGCTGTAGATCGACGTGGTCGGCACCTCGGGCGGCGTACGCAGGCGCTCGACCAGCGCCTCGTCGAGCGCCGGCTTCTGGCCGTTGACGAGGCGATAGACCCAGGCCACGTTCGTGTGCTCGGCGGTGCCGGCGAAGGGCGTGCCGATCGTCACCACCTGCCGCACGCGGCGCGGCAGCTTCTTCGCGAGTTCGCGGGCATAGATACCGCCCAGGCTCCAGCCGACGAGACTCACGCTGTCGTCATGCTGCGCCGTCAGCTCGCAGACGTGCCGCGACAACTCGTCGAGCCATTCGTCGACGTCCCCCTGCGGGCCCGTGTTGAAGCCGCGGCCCCAGTCATAGGCGCGATAGCCGAGCTGCTCGCAGAAGGCCTTCAGCGGGCCGATCGAATGGCGGTCTGTCGCGAGGCCCGGGAAGATCACCACCGGGTGACCGTCACCCGCGGGCAGCGCATCCTTGTTCATGAACCGCATGCTGGCGTATTCGAGCGCGGCGCGCAGCGGCTCGACACCCAGCAAGGCGAGGGGCGGCGCGCCGAAAGTCTGGTCGGGCGTGGAACTGCTCATCATCTCCCCTTGAATCGGCACGGTGGTGCAATGCAGCAATCGTGCATGGGGGCGTGCGCTGTCGGTAGTCGCGCAAGACCGATTCGCGTGTGGGAAACGCCTGACGCTTCTCCGCGCCCGCGGCGTCCGAAGGGTGTGCGTCACTCCTCCGGCCGCAGCCAGATCCACCATCCGACCGCCAGCAGCAGCAGGGGGACGCCGAACTGCAACCACTGCGGCAGCGGCATCACCCACAGCATCACGGCGCTGAAGCTCATGCCCGCGGTGGCGAACCACTTGGCGCGCCGGGGCACGGCGCCTCGTTCGCGCCAGCGCACGATGTGCGGGCCGAACACCTCGTGCGAGGTCAGCTGGTCATCCAGCCACGGCCAGCCCCGGCTCGCGGCCGCGGCGGCCACGAGCAGGAAGGGCACGGTGGGCAGCACCGGAAGCACGATGCCGACGATGGCGAGCAGCACACAAATGACGGCGAGCAGGCGCCAGACGATCACAGCCATGCGGCGATGATGCCTTGCCTGCGGGGACCGCCGGCGCGTGAGGACAAGGCGCATGCGCAGGCTTGCCGCAAGCTTTGCGCGGTTGACACGCGGGTGCTGCCGCTTCGCTGCGAGATGCGCACGCTCCGCGCGCCACGTGCCCCTTCGACCGCATCGTTCCGATGTGCAGCTGCAAAGTTTTCACGCTGTCGACCGCGGCACGCTGCTTGCTCAAATGCAGCCAGTCAAAAGGAGGAACACCATGGCCGAGAGAACCGATCGCCAACTGGATGCGGGCCCAGCGCCTGTGCTGCCGACGTGGGCACCCAGCATGCGCTTGACGAAGGAGCAGCTCGCGGCCGCCGAGCGCACGCTGGAGTATCACGTGCGAAAGCTGCAAAGCCGCATTCCGAGCGAGCACGCCAGCGACAACGGCGCACGCGGCGAGCACTGAATTCACAGCTGCGAGCCGATCACCGAGGCGAGTTTTTCCAGCGCCCTTTCGCGCCACGGCCTGCGCTGCCAGTCTTGCAGCGTGATGCGCCGGGCGTGCTTCATGTCCTCCTCGAAGACGGCGATCTGCTGCCGCGCAAACTCGGCGTCGAGCACGTTGAGGTTGGCTTCGTCGTTAAGGCTGAACGAGCGGTTGTCGAAGTTGGTCGAGCCCACGGACACGAGCAGCCCGTCGGCCACCAGCACCTTGCAGTGGAACATGGTCGGTTGGTACTCGGCGATCTCGATGCCCGCGGCGAGCAGCGGCCCCCACAGCGCACGCGAGGCCTTGCGAACCGTTTCCGAGTCGATCGTCGTTCCGGGCGTGATGATGCGGATCTTCACGCCGCGCTGCGCCGCAGCCACCAGCGCCTTGATCGCCAGCTCGTCGGGGACGAAGTACGAACTCGACAAGTGGATGCTGTGGCGCGCCGCGGTGATCACCATCAGGTACATCAGGTGCATGCTCTCGCTGCCGCCCGATGGCGAGCTGCTGAACATCTGAGCCAGCTGCGTGCCGCGCGGCTCGAGCTGCGGGAAGTAGCTCTCGCCGTCGAGTACGCGCCCGGTCGCCTTGACCCAGTTGTCGTTGAACACGGCCTGCATCTGGGCCACCACCGGTCCCTGCGCGCGAAAGTGGGTGTCGCGCCAATGCTCGGGGTCTTCCGCCTGGCCGCGCCATTGGTCGGCGATACCCACGCCGCCGGTGAAACCGATCATCCCGTCGATCACCAGCACCTTGCGGTGCGTGCGGTTGTTGAGCCGCTTGAAGTTCCACCAGTCGGGCTTGTGATAACGCTCCAGCTGGACGCCCGACTGCTTCATCTGGTCGAGCAGCGCAGGTTCCATCTTTACGCTGCCCACCCAGTCGAGCAGCACATGCACCTTCACGCCGGCGCGCGCACGTTCGCTCAAGGCGTCGGCGAACTCCTTCCCGATCGAGCCCGACCAATAAATGTAGGTTTCGAAGGTGATGCTGCGGCGCGCGCGCCGGATGTCGGCCAGCATGGCCGGGAAGATCTGGTTGCCGTTGAGCAGCACCTCGACCTGGTTGCCCTCGAGAATGGGCGGGCCCAGCAAGACGCCCATCGAACGGCGGAACTGGGGGTCGTCGGTGTCGTACAGACGCTCGAGCCGCTGCTCGATCCTCTTCTCGGAGGTGCCCGGTGCCCACACCAGCACGGCGGCCGACACCGCGGCACCGCCGATCGCGGCGAGCCAGAGCTTGCGCTTGTTCTTTGCCGACAGGGGTCGCCTCCGTGGTATGGATCCTGGCGGCATCAGGCAGGCAGCGTGCCCAGCGATGCCGTGTCAACTTGGTCACGCAAGTCGGTGCGGCATCGACGCGGCGGCGTTCATCACCCTCTACGTCGTGTTTCGTTTGGATACAGTAGACACCATCGATGACAGAGCAGCACTGACACCATGGACGCCATCACGATCCGGCAAACCCTTCTCGAATGCGGCGAAGTTCGCGTCGTGCTTGCCAACGACGCCGCCGAGCGGCCCGTGGTGGGCGTCAGGGTGGGGGGCGATGTGGCCGGCAACCCCTCGCTGTTCGTGCAGATCGACCGCGTGACGATGCTGGAACTCGAACGCGGCACGATCGATCTGTCCACCGTCCTGGCCGATCGCTGCGCCGGGATCACGGTCGGCGCCTGACCCGCGTTTGTCCGCGGGCGGCGGTACCCGCCCCCGGCGCGCGGATGGGGGTGCCCCGTGTGGCACAGTGCAGATGACACTCCGTTCGCCATGAGTCTTCCTTCCGCTGCCACTTTGCTGGACGCGCTCGATCACGGGGCGGCCGTGCTCGACGCGGCCGGGCGCATCGTGCACCTCAACCCGGCGGCACAGGCGCTGTTCGGACTCAAAGCGTCGGCGGTCGGCGAGCCGGCTGTCGGCTCGATCCCCGCGCTGCGCGGCGCCGAGAACGAACTCCAGGCGGCATTGACGCAGCGTGCGTCCCGTCGCTCGGACCTTGCGTGGGGCGATCGCCACTTCGAACTTCACATCGCAGCGCTGCCGGATGGCGGCGCGGTCCTGCAGTGGCACGAAGCAACCCAGCGCAGTCGGGCCGAGGACGAGTTCGAGCGGCGCCACCATGAGCTCGCCGCCGCGAGCCGTCGCAAGGACGAATTCCTCGCCACGCTGGCGCATGAGCTGCGCAACCCGCTCGCGCCGCTGCGCACCTCGCTGGAGCTGTTGAAGCGACCGAGCATCGCGGAGGAAACCAAGGAGCGCGCGCGAGAGATCATGGCGCGCCAGGTGACGCAGATGGTGCGGCTGATCGACGAACTGCTCGACATCTCGCGCATCGGCACCGGCCGGATCGAGCTCGTGCGCGAGCGCTGCGAACTGCGCGAACTGGTCGATGCCGCGGTGGAGACCGTGCGCCCGGCGCTCGACGAAAAGGACCAGCGATTGCTCGTGGAGCTGCCCGGCGCGCCGGTGTGGCTGCATGTCGATCGTGTGCGCCTCACCCAGGTGCTGTGCAACCTGCTCGGCAACGCTTCGCGCTACAGCGAGCGCGGCCTGCGGATCTGGCTGCGCGCCCAGGCCGATGCGGGCGGCGTGACCATCGCCGTGCGCGACGAGGGCATCGGCATCGCGCCCGACAAGCTGCCCCAGGTGTTTCGCATGTTCGAACAGCTGGACGAGGGCTCGGCGCCGTTGCATGGCGGCCTGAGTATCGGCCTCACGTTGGCGCGGCGGCTCGTCGAACTGCACGGCGGCCGCGTGCACGGCCACAGCGGCGGGGCCGGCGAGGGCAGCGAGTTCGCCGTGCGCCTGCCGGCGTCGGCGCTCAGCGGCGCCGGTACGTGACGCGCTTCGCGCGAGGCTTCGGTGCCTTCGTCGCGGGCGCGGCCATCGGCAGATCGACGCCGACCAGGCGCTGGACGTTGTAGGCGTCGAGAACGCGCTCCGAACCCGCCACCGCGCCCATCAGCACCACCAGCAGCTTGCGGCCGGCGGCTTCGATGCGCATCGTCACGCAGCGGCCGGCTTCGCGTGTGAAGCCGGTCTTGGATACGCTGATGTCCCAGCCGGGCATCCCGACCAGGCGGTTCGTGTTGCGAAACAGACGCGACTTGCCGTTGACGCGGATGCGGTTGCTCGACTGGCTGGTCGCCGCGACGATCTCCGGGTAGGCGGATGCCGCCTTCAGGATCTTCGCGAGGTCATGCGCCGTCGCGCGATTGTTCGGCGACAGGCCGGTGGGCTCGACGAGCACGGTGTCCTCGAGTCCCAGCGCTTCGATCTTGCGGCGCGTGGCGGCAAGGAAGCCGGCGTGGCCGCCGGTGTAGGTGCGGGCAAGGGCGGCTGCTGCGCGATTGTCCGAAGACATCAGCGCGAGTTCGATCAGCGTGCGGCGCTTGAAGCTCGACCCCACGGGAACGCCCGACTGGGTGTTTTTCAGCCGGTCCAGGTCGGCCACGTCGATGGTGATGGTCTGGTCGGGCGCGAGGCGCGCGTCGAGCACGACCATCGCGGTCATCAGCTTCGTCATCGACGCGATCGGCGCGGCGGTGCTGGCGTCCTTCTCGAGCAACACCTCGCCGGTTTCTTCGTCGACCACCAGCGCGTGAGCGGAGCCCATCGAAACGTCACTCCAGGCTATGGAGCACAGGCTAAGCAGCAGGGCGGCGAAGAAGGCGTTCTTGAACATCGAGGGAACTGCAGTGAAAAAGCGACAACGATTCGCGCGTGACCGGTAAAGCCAACGCGCGCATGGCCCGTTCCGACTACACACCGTTGCGCTTGTTCCGCACGTTACTCAATAAATGTCGAACTCTTCTCGAAAGAAGAGGGCGGACACGCTTGTGTAGTTTCTTCAACGAGCCGCAGGCATGGTGATCTGACGCGAGTCAATGTGTTGTCGTATCTCAATCCAGGGAAGCGGCTTGGCGCGGGCCGAGGTCCGACGACTCGATCGGGGTGAACCCGCATACGTCAAGAAAACGCTTTCAAGCCTGGTGATTGCTCCTTAATATCGCGCCCCTGAGAAAGCGCTTTCAAGCGCACGCGGTTCGTCGGGAGTTCGAATCAGGAGACAAGCATGTTTGCAAACCCATGGCGCACTCTCGGCGCCTTGATCTGGGCGGCACTGGCGCTCTTTCTATCGGCCGCCGCCCCCACGGCGTGGGCGGCGGACTATACGGCCGGCGCCGAACTCAACGGCAGCAGTGCCACACTGTGGTTCAAGCCGAACGCCGGCGGCTCCTGGGTCGATGCGCACTACCGCGTCGATGGCGGCGCGCAGCAGAACGTTCGCATGAACTACAACGGCGCCGCGGCCCGTTTCGAGACCAGCTTCGCGGGTGTCGCGGGCCAGCGCATCGACACGAGCTTCACCTACGACACGGGCAGCGGCGCGGTCGATTCGCCGCTGCAGACGATCGTGCTTGCCGGCACCTGCTGCGACGGCGCAGCGGCGGCGCCGACGTTCTCGCCCCCGGGCGGGACCTACGCCCAGGCGCAGAGCGTGACGCTGGCCAGCGCCACCCCAGGCGCGACCATCCGGTACACGACCAACGGCAGCGAGCCGGGTGCGGGTTCGCCGGTGTACTCCGGCTCGCCGATCGCGGTGTCGGCGAGCGCCACGCTGAAGGCTTATGCGAGCGCAAGCGGACTCGCCGACTCGGGGGTGCGCAGCGAGAGCTACCAGATCGGCTCGACCGGCGGCGCGTTCAGCCATGGCGGAGAATCTTCGGGCGCCGACACGACCCTTTGGTTCAGCGGCGGCACGAACATCGCGTGGGTCGACTTGCATTTCAATGCGGGCGCGGGCCAGCAGAACGTGCGCATGAACTACAACAGCGCGTCGGGCCGGCATGAACACCGCTTCCCGGCCGCCGCCGGCGCCATCGTCGCCTATTCGTTCACCTACTTCTCCGCCGCCAGCGGCGCAGCCGACTCGTCCGTGTTCAGCTACACGGTGGGCGGTGGCGGCGGTGGTGGGGGTGGAGGTGGCGGCAGCGTTGCCACGCCCAGCTTCTCGCCTCCCGGCGGCAGCTTCGGCACGGCGCAGACGGTGGCGCTCGCGAGCGCCACGCCGGACGCCACGATCCGCTACACCACCGACGGCAGCGATCCGCATGCAGGGTCCACCGTGTACTCGGCACCGGTCAGCGTCAGCGCGAGCGCCACGCTCAAGGCGTATGCCACGAAGGCAGGCATGAGCGACTCGGGCATCGCGAGCGCCGTCTTCACGATCACGCAGACGCCCGGCGGCTTCGTGCAGGGGGTGTCGGAGATGGGCAGCACCGCCACCGTCTGGTTCAAGCCGGCGACCGCGATGAGCTTCGTGATCCTGCACTACAAGGTCGGCACCGGCGAGCAGATCAATCCGCAGATGAGCTTCAACAGCACCCTCGGACGCTTCGAGACGGTCATCAACCCAGTGCGTTCAGGGGCCGTGATCGCCTATTCGTTCACCTATGGCATCGCGTCGGGCGAACAGCACGACAGCGCAGGTTTCAGCTACACCATGGGCAACGGCGACACGGGAGTGGCCAAGCCGACGTACTCGCCGGCCGGCGGCAGCTTCGACAGCGCGGTCGACGTGACGCTCGCCTGCTCGCAGCCCGGCGCGGTGGCGCGCTTCACCATCGACGGCTCGGCGCCCAACGCCTTGTCGCCGGCCTACGGCACGCCGATCCATGTGAGCAGCGCAGCGACGGTGAACGCGATCTGCGTCGCCAGCGACGGGCGCGAGTCGGCGCTCGCGAGCGCCACCTATGTCGTGCGCAGCGTGGGCGGCCAGGTCGCGGCGCCGGCGTTCTCGCACGAGGCGGGGACCTACGCGCACCGCATCAGCGTCAACCTGCTGAGCGACACGGTGGGCGCGTCGCTGCGCTACACCACCGACGGCTCCACGCCGACGGCGGATTCGCCCGCCTACATCGGGCCGATCCACCTCGGCGCCGGAACCACTACGGTGAGGGCGATTGCGCTGAAGAACGGCATGACGACCTCCAGCGTGTCCAGCGCAACCTACGTGCTCACGAGTTCGGACGCGGGCGAAGCCTGGAACGGCAGGACGACCTTCAACATCGTCAACGGCACGCGCGGGCGCTTCAGCGACCAGCAGGTCTACTGGGCCATCATCGGCAAGGACTGGACGACCGGGAACTTCGTGCATGTCGATGCGGGCGGCAACCTCGTGCCGATGAGCCTGTCGGACAACGGCGCGCTGACCAAGAACGGCCTGCCGTACACCAACTACTTCTTCACGCTCGAGCAGCTGCGCTCGGTGACGATCCCGCCGATCAACTCCGCCCGTCTGCTGATGAGCCTGGGCAGCCCCATGTACATCTGGGTCAACACCGACGTCAACGGCCGAATCGCCTACGCCGGCGCGAACATCGAGAACCCGACCGACCCGAACATCGACGTCGTCTTCGATTTCGGCGAGTTCGCGATCCTGCCGCCGGGCAGCCATCCGCAGGGCATCTTCATCAACACGACGCGGGTCGACCAGTTCGGCTTCCCGCTGAAGCTGTCGGTCACTGGCCTCGACGGCTTCAAGCAGACCGTGGGCGAATCGCTGACGGAAACCCGCGATGAGTTGTTCGCCCGCTTCATCGCCGAGACGCCGGCGCCGTTCCATGGCCTCGCGCAGGCGCCGTACGCGCCGTACCGGATCATGGCGCCGGCTCATGCGAGCTTCCAGGGCGAGGGCGAGAACGCCACCTACCTCGACGACTACATCACCGAGGTGTGGAACAAGTACGCCAACGAAGACCTCGTGATCGACCTGCGCAACGGATGGGCGCCGTTCACCGGCCGCGTGGTGGGCGGAAAGTTCCGCTTCACCGACGGCACCGGCACCTACTACATCAACGGCAAGCCCACGACCTCGATGGCGATGCTCGGCAACGGGCTGCTCGACGACCCGACCGGTGCCTCCGACGTGGGCAAGCAGCTGCAGCTGCAGGCGCAGGTCTGCGCGGCGCTCAACCGCCGCGTCGCGCTGCGTCCGTTTGCCGACTGGTGGAACCCCAATCTGTTCTATCCGGCGGGGCAGCAGGCCAACCACTTCGCGCGCTTCTTCCACGAGCACAGCCTGAACGCGCTCTCCTACGGCTTCGCCTATGACGACGTGGGTGGGCACAGCCCGTCGATCCATACCGGCTCGCCGGTGTCGGTGACGTACACGATCGGCTGGTGAGCGATGGGCACGCCCTCGGCGATCGCACGGCAGGCCGCGGCGTCGAACCCGGCGCTGCGCTGGGCGCTTTGCACGCTGCTCGGCGGAACTGCAGCAGCGGTGCTGCTGTGGGCCCTGCGCGATGCCGGTGGCTCATCACCGCCGGCCGAGGTGGCGGCCCCCGGGCCGGTGCCGGCGGCGGTCGCTCCAGCGGTGTGGGACGCCAAGCCCGCGGCCGGGCCTCTCGCGACGGCCGAACCGGGCTTCGTGCTGCTGGCGGTCGGCTCGAGTTCGCGCAGCGGACGCGACATGGCGGTGATGCGGATCGACGGCGGCGCGGCGCGGCGCTTCGGCGTTGGCGACGCGGTGGCCGCGGGCGTGCGCCTGGTGGGCATTGCGCCGACCCACGTCGAGCTTCAGCGCGGTGGCCGCGTCGAGCGGGTGACGCTCGATCGAACCGATGTCCTGGCGGGCAGCGCATCGATGGGGCTGCGGCCTTTGCGCGCGATGCGCCATGGCGCCGACGCGGCAGGCGAGGGCATGGCAGCACGGCATCACGACGTGATCGCACGCCCCGTCGACGCGCCGGCGCCGAGCAGCACCGGGCTCGATCGCGCGATTGAGCGCGCGCGCCGCGGCTTTCCCTGAGTTCAGAAAAGAAAACAGCCCGGAGATCTCCGGGCTGTTTCGTCGCGGCCCTGACGGGCCGCAGTGCATTGCCGATCAGGCCCTGCGGCGACGCGCCACGAAGCCGATGACGCCGAGGCCAGCGAGCATCAGCGCATAGGTTTCGGGCTCGGGAATCGCCGCGACCGTGCCGCGAATGTCGACGCTGCCGGCCATGCACGCGGGGCCTTGCGGGCACTCGCCCGGGTGCGGCACCAGCGCGCTGCTGAACGAGGCACCGAGCTGGAAGTCGGCCGCGCCGCCGAAGGCAGCGGCGATCGCATTGGTGTCGAAGAAGCCATTGGCCAGCGCACCGGCGCCGGCAGTGTTGCCGTTGAGCGCTCCGGTGTCGTCCACGTCGAGCAGGCCTGCGCCGAAGCCCACCGCGGACGGCGTACCGATGTTGGTGCCGGTGCCGGCAAAGGTGTTGCCCGCTGCATCGATGTCGTGACCTGCGAGCGTCAGGAACAGCGAGCCGTTGGTGGCCGCCGCCAGATCAGCTGCCGAGCTGCCGCTCGTGAACGGGTTGAAGTCGTTGTCGGCGCCGAAGCCCAGATAGAAGTTGACCCAGCCGCCCGTGAAGCTGACGTTCGTCGCGCTCAGGTCGGTGACCTCGTAGCCGCCGAACCGATAGGTCAGCTCGCAACCTGCGCACAGATCCGACAGGGACATGCCGTTGATCTGCGTGACTTCACCGAATCCGGACAGCGTCTGCCCGGTGCCGGTGATCACGTTCTCGTAGACCGAGGCGACGCCGAAGGTCGGCCCCGTGGTCAGGTTGAGGCCGCCGATGTTCACCGGCACGGCCACGGCGCTTCCCGCCATCGCCAGAAAAGCAGCGCCTGCGAGGGCCTGGATTCTTCGTTTCATTCGTGGGTCCTTCAGAAGGTTGTGTCTTGCCAAGAGAACCACCGATACAAACCCGCTGGTCTGCACGGCCCGTGTCCACTCGGTCAGGTGTTCGTAGGCAAGCGCAATGCCCGCGACCCTATGCGTGTCTTTGCAGGGAGCCGGGAGCACGTGTCCGTTCGCAACGGAACTTCTTTCCGCACGACCGGCAAATCTGCCGGCTGCAAAACGTGATCGCGGGTAACGCTGCGTGTCTTGTGTTTCGCCGGCGTGCCGTCGGGGCATCTGCATGCGGCGAGAATCGCCACCGGTCCTTCAACGACATATCGATGGATTCGGTTTCACAGATCGCTCTCGGCGCGGCCGTCGGCGTGGCCGTGATGGGGCGGCGCACCGCCGTGTGGAAGGCCGCGCTGTGGGGCGGCCTGTGCGGCACGCTGCCCGACCTCGATTCGTTCATCGACCACGGCGACCCGGTCAGCAACATGACGCTGCACCGCGCCCACAGCCACGCCCTGTTCTGGCTCACGCTCGTGTCGCCCGCCATCGCGTGGCTGGCCGCGCGGCTCAATGGCGAGCCGCAGCTGTTCAAGCGATGGTGGCTGGCACTGTGGCTCGCGCTCGTCACGCACCCGCTGCTGGACCTGATGACGGTCTATGGCACGCAGCTCGCGCGCCCCTTCACCGACCGGCCGTTTGCGCTCGGCAGCATCTTCATCATCGACCCGCTGTACGCGCTGCCGCTGCTGGGCGGCGTCGTTGCCGCACTCTCGCGCCGCGAAGGGCGCGGTTTGGCGTGGAATCGCGCGGGCCTGCTGCTGAGCACCGCGTACCTCGGCTGGAGCGTGGCCGCGCAGCAGCACGTGACGCAGCTCGCAAGTGCGTCGCTGGCGGCCGAGGGCATCGCCGTGCAGGCACTGCTCGTCACGCCGACGCCGTTCAACACGGTGCTGTGGCGGATCGTGGCGGTCACGCCCGATGGCCATCTCGAAGGATTTCGTTCGCTGCTCGATCGCGGGCCGCAGGTTCGCTTCGATCGTTTCGATCGCGGCCGCGCGTTGCATGACGCGCTCGCGGGCCACGCGCCGGTGGGCCGCATCGCTTGGTTCAGCCGCGGCTTCTTCAAACTGTCGCAGCAAGGGGAGCAGGTGCTCATCAGCGACCTGCGCATGGGGCAGGAGCCCCACTACAGCTTCTCCTTCGTCGTCGCGCGGTGGCGTGGCGATGCGCTGCACCCGGTGTCGCCGCCCAGCTCGGCCGGCTCTCGCGGCGACATCGCCGCCATGCTCGAGTGGCTGTCGCGACGCGCGCGCGGCGAGCCGCTCGCGCCGCCGCGCTGAATTTCAAGCGAGGCCGGCCGCGTCGCGGTAGCGGCGCGCCTCGCCGATCAGCCAGCCGCGAAAGGTCGCGAGCGTCGGGTTGTCGGACTTGTGCTCGGGATAGAGCAGGTAGTACGACCGGTCGCTGAGATAAGGGTGCGGCACCACCTCCGCCAGACGCCCGCCGGCCAGTTCGTCTTCGATCAGGAAGCGCGGGATCAGCGCCACGCCCAGGCCCTGGATCGCTGCCTCGGTGAGCATCGAGAACAGCTCGAGGCGCGGGCCGACCATGTCGTTGTCGACCTCCATGCCGAGCGAGGCGAACCAGTGCCGCCACGCATAGGGTCGCGTGCTCTGCTGCAGCAGCACGTGGCGCTTGAGCGAAGCGGGCTTGAGCGTGCGGTGCGGCGCGATCAGCGCCGGGCTCGCCAC
>CAJPFZ010000464.1 GCA_905339355.1 Burkholderiaceae bacterium | reverse complement strand
CTTCTACGCCTGTGACAATGACAGCGTCCGGCATGAAAGGCGTCCTCACCGTGAGCACCCATTTTTTAAGGTTGACGCTCCAGCTCATGGGGCCGAAACCTTCGGCCTGAAGCTTAGCTCCTTCACCGAGGGAACTTTTCGCTTCTATCCTCAGGCTCTTGTATGCCGCGCTATAGCTGGCGCGTGTGATGTTTATTGTAAGGTCGTAGCCGTTGCAGTCCTGGTCGATGCCGTCGAACCTGGCTTCGACGGCCCCCGGGTATATGGCGGGGTCGTTGTCGTCGCAATCAGCAACTGAGGAAAAGCCGTCATTGTCAAGGTCGGCCATTGGTTCCGGGTCAGGTTCAGGGATCGGCTCGGGCAGAGGCTCGGGCTCCGGAACTGGTTGAGGTTCAGGCGGCAACAAAGAAAGAGTATCGACGCCCTCTACCCCTGAGACAGTGACTTCCGCCGGCATTGAAGGCGTTCTTACCGTAAGCACCCATTTGTTCAGGTTCGAGCTCCAGTTCATCGGGCCGTAGCCGTCAGCGTTAAGTGCGGCGTCTGCGCCGAGCGAGCTTTTCGCCTCTATCCTCAGGCTCCTGTAAGTGTCACTGTACGTAGCGCGTGTGATGTTTATGGTAAGGTCGTACCCGTTGCAGTTCTGGTCTATGCCGTCGAACTTGACTTCGCCAGCTCCGGGGTACACGGCCGGGTCGTTGTCGTCGCAGTCTGCCTCAACAGCGGCACCGTCGCCGTCAAGGTCTGTTACAGGTTCTTCGTCGGGCGGCGTCTCCCCGGCGAGGAGGTCGTAAGCGGCCTTGAGCTTAATGAGCCCCGCACCGTAGCCGTTGTCAGCCCCTGTCTGGCCGAGGTCATGGGCAGTTGAGAGAAGCGCGCCTGCGAGCTCCCCGGCCCCGGCCTCGGGAAAGGCGCTCGAAAGCAGGGCCAAAGCTCCGCTCACATGGGCAGATGCGAAAGAAGTGCCGGAGACGATTGAATAGGAGAGCGGTATCGCGCCTCCGTAAGTCAGGTCTGACGTCCTTATGTCGGCCCCGGGGGCTGAAAGCAGCGGGTAGATGGAACCGCCGCAGGCTGAAGGCCCGCGCGAGCTGAAGCCCGCGAGGTTGCCAAGGTTGTCGAGAGCGCCCACAGACAACGGGACAGGCCCGTTCGCCGGGCTCGTGCTTGTGTACTGGTTCGGGCCGTAGTTGCCAGCAGCGAAGACTGTCATTATCCCTGCGTCGCTCAATACCTGTATGTCCTGGGAGAACTCCGTCGAGCAGCCGTCGAGGTTGCCGAGCCCCCACGAGTTGTTCACGACCGAAGGCGCGTCGTCGGTAGCAGGGTCCCCGTCAGGGTCGAGGAGCCATTGAAAGCCGAGGTGTATGGCGCTCAAGGAAGCGTAGCCGTTGTCCTTGAATATCTTCGCTGATATCCATTTGGCGCCCGGGGCAATCCCAATGGATGTCCCTCCGCTGCCAGCGCCGGTCATTATGCCCAGTATCATCGTCCCGGGGCCGTTGGCGTCATGAGGGGCCGGGTGCTCGCCGGACGGGTCATACCAGCTGTTCGTCCCTCCCCTCCATGACCCGTTGAGGTCTGGGTGGTTTAAATCAACGCCAGTGTCCATCGAAGCCACTACCGCGCCAGAGCCATCTATATCCATCGACCAGAGCTCCGGGGCTTCGACCATCGAGACGTTCCACTCTGGGGTACCCTGCCCGCCGTAGCTCACTCCGGGGCCGGGCAGCTCGGCGTCGAGCGTTACCGCGGCGACCCGGGGATGTTTCGACAATGCCTCGAGCATCGCGGCGTCGGCCTTCATTGATATACCGTTGATTATCCAGAGGGCCCTGTGCGCCGCTTTCCTCCTGGCGAGAAGCTCGGAGATGCTCCCGATTGAATCCTGCATCCTCGCCTTGAGCCTCGATATTATTTTCTCCCTCCTTCGCCTATCGGCACGGGAGGGCGCCTCTGTGTCCGCGGGTGCGCTGAAACGCACTATCACGGAGAGCTTTTCGCCTGGGGCGAGCTTTTGAGCGGCTTCAAAGAGGGCCGGGCTTACCTCGGCCGCTTCAACCTGGCCATGAAGGCCTGCAAACAGCATGAAAGCGGAAGGTATGGCAGCGAAAAGAAGAGTACGTTTTATCATTTCCAAAAAACCCTTCATTGGACCACGAGGCCCGGCATTACGAATTCGCCAATTGAGACGGTTGCCTTGGTGCCGGGTTTGATGAGTTTCCCCGGGTTCGCAAAAAATATGAAGTAGGTCCTGCCCTCGGCCGGTTTACCGAGCTTCACCGACTGGCGGAGCGGCCCGACCTTCGGCGTGACCGGGACATGGGTCAGCATCCCGGAATCCTCGTTCAGGAGAGATGCTGGGTTTTTCCGGTTGAGAAGAGGGGCGGCCTTCGCTGCGTCTATCACCCTGAACCTGAAGTCACACATATGGCCTTCAGCCGTGAGCCTCAAGCCCTCGACCTTTATTCCCCATCTGTCTTCTATCGAGACCATTTCACCGCCGGAGCGGACGCCGGTCCCGGCCTTCAGAGAACAGCCCTGGACCAGGACCGGCGCGAACGCCAGCAGGATGAGTAGCAGAACGCGTCCGTACAAAACAGGCCTCCTTACCTT
>CAJPFZ010000463.1 GCA_905339355.1 Burkholderiaceae bacterium | reverse complement strand
GGCCTGCTGAACCCGGTGATCGCCGGCGCCGCGATGGCGCTGAGCAGCGTCAGCGTGGTGAGCAACGCCTTGCTGCTGCGGCGCTGGAACGGAGCACGACATGAACGCCATTCTCGACACGGGTGAACGTTTCAACATCGGCGAGGCGGCCGCGCGCTCCGGTGTCTCGGCCAAGATGGTGCGGCACTACGAGTCGCTCGGCCTGCTGCCCAAGGTCGGCAGAACCGACGCCGGCTACCGCCAGTACGGCGAGCGAGAGGTCCACACGCTGCGTTTCATTCGCCGCGGGCGCGACCTCGGCTTCAGCATGGCCGAGATCGGCGAGCTGCTGAAGCTGTGGCAGAACCGGCGACGCGCCAGCGCCGACGTCAAGCGCATCGCGCTCGCCCACGTGGCCGATCTGGAGCGGCGCATGGCCGAGATGGAGGCGATGAAGCGCACGCTCAAGCACCTCGCGCATTGCTGCCACGGCGACGATCGGCCCGACTGCCCGATCATCGACGAACTCGCCTCGGCCAGCTCACCGGCCGATCGGCACGACGCGGCCTAATCGCCGCGGCGCGCCTCGGGCAGCGTCAGAACTGGAAGCCCAGCCGCACGGCGCCCCAGTGGCGGCCGTTCACCGTGATCGGCGCGGCCGCCTCCTTGACGATGACGAAGTTGCCGCCGCCCATGTCGCGCCGGTAGGTCTGCAGCAGGAACGCGCGCTCGTTGTGCGCCGAGGCGAGCGCCGTGCGATCGTTGAAGATGCGGCGGTGGCGGCTGTTGGCGGTGTCCCACACCACGTCGCCGCGCGGCGGGTGCGATACACGCTTGTTGTGGGTGGCGATGTAGCCGTTGCGGTCGGTGCTGACGCAGAACACGACCTTCGGGCTGAGCGCCAGCGTGCGCTCCTGCACCTCGGGAAACAGCCGGTCGGTCAGCTCGGCGAAGCGCGAACTCACCTTCGGCGGATTGGTCCCCGGGATCGGCTTGTATTGTTCGTCGAACAGGTCGGGCAGGCTGATCTCGCCGGCACGTACCGCCTGCTCGAGCAGGCCGCTGATCTCCTTGGCCGCTTCCTGCGCCGCCACGATGTAAGGCGTGTCTTCGGTCTCGACGCCGCAGCGCGAGACGAAGTCGATCATGTCCTGCGAGACCTTGAAGAACGAGTCGCTGCGGCGCAGCGCGCTGTCGAGCGCACGCCCCGTCTGGTGAATCTCGGCCTCCACGGCACCCATCTGGCCGTTCAGGTCGGCGCAGATCTGCCGGCTCTGCTCGGCCGCCGCATTGACACTCGCCACGCCGTCCTGGAGCGCCGCCAACGCCCGGTGGAACGCGCCCGAGCCGGCGGCATCGTGTTCGCCGGGCATGCGGATCTCACGCGCCAGCGCTTCGATGCGCTCGCCCAGCAGCGCGATCGTGCCGGTGATCTGCTTCGATGAGGTTTCCACCTTGGCCGCGAGGTCCTTCACCGCGTCGGCGACCACGGCGAATCCCCGCCCTGCCTCGCCGGCATGCTTGGCTTCGACCGCGGCGTTGAAGGCCACGAGCCGTGTCTGCAGCGCGATCTTGGTGATGGAATCGGCTGCGTCGGACACTTCCTTGAGCGTGGTGACGATGCCGGTGACGCCGGTGCCCACGTCTTCGACCGCCTGACGCGCAAGGCCGACCGAGCCGAGGCTGTCTTGCGAGACCTTGCTGATGGCGTCCTGCGCCTTGGTGATCTCGCGCACCTGGCCGGCCAGTGCGCTCAGCGTCTGCGCCCCGCGTGCCGAAGCGGCCTGAGTGTCCTCCAGCAGGCCGCGGACCTCGGCCGCCTCGCGCCCCATGGTGGACGCCTGCTGGCCGATCGCCGCCACCGCGGCGCGGATGTCAGGCGCCGGGCCGGCGGCTTGCGGCGCGGCAGTCGGATCGGGACTCGGCTGGGAACGTTTGAACACGGAGAACATCGATCGGCCCTCTCTCGAATCGGATCAACGGGGGTGCAGCGGCCTCGCTGACGACTTATGGATCGGGGCCGCGAACAGGACATTGAGCCGGATCATTTGATCAGCACACTCGATGCGCCAAACGCCTGCGGTGCGTGCCGCCGCGTGCATTTGTCACTGAACGTGCCGCCGCCGCTCAAAACCCCGGCGCCACCCGATCGAACCACGGCTTCGCCCGCTCCAGCTGCCCCGCCAGCCGCAACAGCGTGGCCTCGCCGCCCAGGCGGGCGACGAACTGAACGCCGATCGGCAGCCCCGCGTCGTTCCAGTGCAGCGGCACCGACATCGCCGGCTGTCCGGTCGCATTGAACAAAGGCGTGTACGGCATGTAGTCGAACGTCTTGGCGGCGAGCGGCGTCACCACCCCCATGGCATTGAGCAGCCAGCCGGCGCCCAGCGCGTTGACGACGCGCATCGCGCCGGTCTCGGCGGCCGACGGCTGCAGCGCACCGATGAGCGCCGGCGGCGTGGCGAGCGTGGGCGTCAGCAGCGCATCGTGGCGTTCGAAGAACGGCGCCATGCCGCGCCCGGCGAGCTGCAGCGTGCGCGCCGCACCGGCGGCGGCGGCTGCGCTGATCGAGCGGCCGAGCAAGCCGAGGCTGTAGGTGGCGGGCTCGATGTCGCGTGCGCGCGGCCGGCGCCCGAGCAGGCGCGAGACCGCCTCGATCTCGGCCCACACCTCGCCGGCGAGGATGGTCACAAAGGCGACCGCGCAGGCCTCGCCGTCCACCGGTGGCGCGGCCTCTTCGACGATGTGCCCGAGCGACTCCAGCAGCCGTGCGGTCGCGTCGACTGCGGCAATGCAATCGGGATGCACGTTGCGGCCGAACAGCGGCCGGTGCGAGAGCGCGATCCGCAGGCGCCCGGGCTCGGCATTCACCTCATCGAGAAAGGCGCGCGGCCTGGCGGGCGCGGCGTACGGCGCACCGCCGTCTTCGCCGGCAGTGGCGTCGAGCATGGCGGCGCTGTCGCGCACCGACCGTGTGATCACGTGCTCGATGGCGAAGCCGCGCCACAGTTCGCCGAACTCGGGGCCGGTGGGTGTCATGCCGCGGCTCGGCTTCAGGCCGAACAAGCCGCAGCACGACGCCGGAATGCGGATGGAGCCGCCGCCGTCACCGCCGCTGGCGATCGGCACCAGCCGCGCGGCGACCGCCGCCGCAGAGCCGCCGCTCGACCCGCCCGGCGAATGCGCGGCCGACCAGGGGTTGCGTGTCGCGCCGAACGCCGCGGGTTCGGTGTAGGGCGTGAGCCCGAACTCCGGCGTGTTGCTGCGCCCGACCATGACCACCCCGGCCGCGCGCCAGCGGCGCACCAGCTCGCTGTCGCGCGGCATCGCGATGCTTGCGAGATGGCGGTTGCCGTGACTCGTCGGCTCGCCGGCGAGGGTCGCGATCAGGTCCTTCACCAGGAAGGGCACGCCGGCGAACGGCGCGTGCGGGTCGACTTGCATCGCCTCGGCGCGCGCCCGCTCGTAGCGTGTGCGGATCACGGCATTGAGCGCGGGGTTGTGCTGCTCGATGCGCGCGATCGCCGCTTCCAGCAACTCCGAAGCGCTCACCTCGCCACGCCGAACCAGTTCGGCCATCGCCAGCCCGTCCAGGCGGGTGTAGTCGGAATGCGAAATCATGAGACCCCCGAGTTCTGCGTCGCCGCCATGCGCGACGAATCGAAGTGCGCACCATCCCAGCGCCCGGCATGCGCGCCGGGCACGGCATCAGATACCGTCGACCAGCACCAGGCGCGAGTTCGCGGTGCGCTCGCGCAAGGCCTTCAGCGGCGCATACGCAGGCGAGTGGTACCACGCACGAAGATGGGCGGCGCTCGGAAACTCGATGACGATGGTGCGCCGCGGATGCCAATCGCCCTCCAGCACCTCGGTCGCGCCGCCGCGAACGAGGTAGCGCCCCTCGAAGGCCGCTACGGTGGCGACGATGTCGCGGCTGTAGTCGGCGTAGCCCACAGGGTCGGTCACCTCGACGTCGGCGATCAGGTAGGCGGGCATGGGCTGTCTCCGTGGTGCTCGGGGTTTGTCGTTCAGCGCCGGTTGCGCGGGTGGTTTGCCGCTGCGCGTTCGTTGCCGTGCTTGTAGTTGCCGGTCAGGCGCGCCATCAGGTGCTGCGCCTCCCCCGGCGTGCAGCCGGCCATCTCCGAGAGAAACTCCGCCGCATCCGTCCCGCGCAGCGTCGCGGCGAGTTTGCCGCGGTGCAGTACCTGCACCTCGCCGCGCTTGCGCGCGCGGTAGGCATAGCCGAA
>CAJPFZ010000462.1 GCA_905339355.1 Burkholderiaceae bacterium | reverse complement strand
GAGGAAATCCGCGAGCAGAAGGCCGGCCGCGCCCTCTGGTGGGACAAGGGACCGCAGACGCCCGAGGAGCAGCAGCGCCTGAAGGAATCGAAGGTGCCGCAGAAGGCTTACGTCTACAGCTGAGGAAAAGTCAGCCGCCGTGGTACGGCGGCCGACATTCGGTTTTTGCTCGCCCCCTCCATCGTCTTCGTCGACCTCGAGACCACCGGCGCCAACCCGGCGTTCGACCGCATCATCGAGGTCGGCATCGTCAAGGTCACCGCCGGCCAGATCGAGTACGAGTGGTCGGCGCTCGTCGATCCGGGCGAATCCATCCCGCCGCTCATCCAGGGCTTCACCGGCATCACCAACGATATGGTGCGCGGTGCGCCGGCCTTCGCCGACATCGCCGACGAAGTCTTCGCACGCATCGAGGGCAGCCTGTTCGTCGCCCACAACGCGCGCTTCGACTACGGTTTCCTCAAGAACGAGTTCAGGCGCCTCGAGCGCGCCTTCCAGCCGCGCGTGCTGTGCACCGTCAAGCTCTCCCGCGCCCTCTATCCCGAGCACCACCGCCACGGCCTCGATGCGCTGATCGCCCGCCACAATCTGGCCTGTGACGCGCGCCACCGCGCGCTCGGCGACGCGCGCGTGCTGTGGAATTTCGTGCAACGGGTGCAGGCCGAGAAGCCGCCCGAGGCGATCGCCGCGGCGCTGAAGAAGGCCATGAAGGCGCCGAGCCTGCCTTCGGGCCTGGAGGCGACGGCGGTCGACGCCGTGCCGGAGGGACCGGGCGTGTATCTTTTCCATGGCGAGAATGAACTGCCGCTCTACATCGGCAAGGGCGTCAACCTGCGCGCCCGCGTGCAGTCGCACTTTGCCGCCGACCACAGTGCCGGCCGCGCCATGCGGCTCGCGCAGGAAACCAAGCGCATCGAATGGATCGAGACCGCCGGCGAGCTGGGCGCCCTGCTGCTGGAGGCGCGCCTCGTCAAGGAGCTGTCGCCCATCCACAACCGCCAGCTGAGGAAGAACGACGAGCTCTGCGCCTTCCGCCTGGTCGAGGGTGGCGAGATCGCGCTCGAGCGCGTGCCGCTCGCCGGCGTGCCGGCATCGGAACTGGGCGAGCTCTACGGCCAGTTCAAGTCGAAGCGCGAGGCCCACAACACCCTGCGCGAGCTGGCGTCCGAGCACGGCCTGTGCCTGAAGCGCCTCGGGCTGGAGCAGGGCAAGGGCCCCTGCTTCAATCGGCAGATCAAGCGCTGCAAGGGCTTCTGCGTTGGCAAGGAAAACGCCCTGTCGCACGACCTGCGCCTGAAGGCGGCGCTGGCCGTGCTCAAGCTGCGCGCCTGGCCCTTCCCCGGGCGCATCGCCATTCGCGAGCGCGACGAATGGCATCTCTTCGAAACCTGGTGCTACCTCGGCACGGCAAAGAGCGAGGCCGACCTGCACGAGGCCGCGCAGACCCGCTTCGACGCCGCCTTCGATCTCGACACCTATCGCATCCTGCGCCGCGAGCTGGAGAAGCGCGCCGGTTCGCCGGACATACTGAGAATAGAACGCCATGAGTGACGACGGCAAGGTCCGCATTTCCAAGCTGATGTCCGAGCAGGGCCTGTGCTCGCGCCGCGAGGCCGACGCCTACATCGAGCGCGGCTGGGTGTTCGTCGACGGCGTGCGCGTCACCGAGCTCGGCAGCCGGGCGAACCCGGCGCAGAAGATCACCCTCAGCAAGGAGGCGAAATCGAACCAGCTGGCGCAGGTGACGATCCTGCTCAACAAGCCGGTCGGCTACGTTTCCGGCCAGGCCGAGCAGGGCTACAAGCCGGCGGTGACGCTCGTCACCGCCGCCACGCAGCACGCCGCCGACCGCTCGCCGCAGCGCTTCAATCCGGCGCACCTGAAAGGCCTGGCGCCGGCCGGGCGCCTCGACATCGACTCCACCGGCCTGCTGGTGCTGACCCAGGACGGGCGCATCGCCAAGCTGCTGATCGGCGAGGACTCGCGCATCGAGAAGGAATACCTGGTGCGC
>CAJPFZ010000461.1 GCA_905339355.1 Burkholderiaceae bacterium | reverse complement strand
GCAGGTCGGTTGCGGGAAGGTGGGGGGCTGCTCATGGATCACCGGTAGCACGCCAGCGTGGACGTGCCTCGCAACCGTCAAAGAGCAAAGAAAAGGCCCGCCGAAGCGGGCCTGTCACTTGTGAGCGTCGCCGGTCAGTTCGGCGCGCTGGCCACGGACGCCGCGCTGGCCGGAGCCGGGGCCGTCGTTTCGGCCGACGGCATCGCCGCCACGGCGGATGTCGCGGGGGCAGGCGCCGACACGGTGGTCGGCGCGCCGTGCGCGGCCGTCGCGCCGGTGGCGGTGGTCGTCATCGGCAGCAGCGGCACGATCAGCAGGGCCACGATGTTGATGATCTTGATCAGCGGGTTGACCGCCGGGCCGGCCGTGTCCTTGTACGGGTCGCCCACGGTGTCGCCCGTCACGGCAGCCTTATGCGCCTCCGAGCCCTTGCCGCCATGGTTGCCGTCTTCGATGAACTTCTTCGCGTTGTCCCAGGCGCCGCCGCCGGTGCACATCGAGATTGCGACGAACAGACCGGTCACGATCGTGCCCATCAGCAATCCGCCCAGCGCTGCCGGGCCGAGCAACAGGCCCACGAGGATAGGCACCACCACCGGCAGCAGGCTGGGGATGACCATTTCCTTGATGGCGGCTGTGGTCAGCATGTCGACCGCCTTGCCGTACTCGGGCTTGCCGCTGCCGTCCATGATGCCCTTGATGTCGCGGAACTGGCGTCGCACTTCCTCCACCACGCTGCCGGCGGCCCGGCCCACCGCCTCCATCGCCATCGCGCCGAAGAGGTAGGGGATCAGGCCGCCGATGAACAAGCCGACGATCACGCGCGGCTCGGACAGGTCGAAGCTGATGTGCATGCCGCGCTCGGTCAGCGCGTGCGTGTAGTCGGCGAACAGCACCAGCGCGGCGAGGCCGGCCGATCCGATCGCATAGCCCTTGGTGACGGCCTTGGTGGTGTTGCCCACGGCGTCGAGCGGGTCGGTGATGTCGCGCACGCTGTCGGGCAACCCGGCCATTTCGGCGATGCCGCCGGCGTTGTCGGTGATCGGGCCGTAGGCGTCGAGCGCCACGACGATGCCGGCCATGCTCAGCATCGAGGTCGCCGCGACCGCGATGCCGTAGAGGCCCGCAAGCTGGAACGACGCGAGGATCGCGATGCAGACGAAGATCACCGGCCAGGCGGTGGAGCGCATCGAGACGCCAAGGCCGGCAATGATGTTGGTTCCGTGGCCGGTGGTGGAGGCCTGCGCCACGTGCTGCACCGGCTTGAACTGCGTGCCGGTGTAGTACTCGGTGATCCAGACCATCGCCGCCGTCAGCACCAGGCCGACCACGCAGGCGCCGAACAGCCGCAGCTGGGTGCCGGTTTCGTAGATCGCGTTGTCGGGCATCACGAACTTGGTGATGAAGAAGAAGCCGATCAGCGAGATCACGCCCGCGACGATGAGGCCGCGGTAGAGCGCCGGCATCACGTTCTTCATGCCGGGCGAGGCCTTGACGGCGCTGCAGCCGATGATCGAGGCGAGGATCGAGAAGCCGCCGAGAACCAGCGGGTAGATGACCGCGCTCAGGGGCGCCGCCGCGATCAGCACGGCGCCGAGCGCCATGGTCGCGATCAGCGTCACGGCGTAGGTTTCGAACAGGTCAGCCGCCATGCCGGCGCAGTCGCCCACGTTGTCGCCCACGTTGTCGGCGATCACCGCCGGGTTGCGCGGGTCGTCTTCAGGGATGCCGGCTTCGACCTTGCCGACGAGGTCGGCGCCGACGTCGGCACCCTTGGTGAAGATGCCGCCGCCCAGCCGCGCGAAGATGGAGATCAGCGACGAACCGAAGGCAAGGCCCAAGAGCGGCTTGAGCACCGACGACAGCGTCTTGTCGGGCGTGAGGTTGCCGTTGCCGCTGATGAACATGAAGAAGACCGTCACGCCCAGCAGGCCGAGGCCCACCACCAGCATGCCGGTGATCGCACCGCCCTTGAAGGCCACCGCCAGCGCCGGCGCGATTCCTTGCGTGGCCGCCTGTGCCGTGCGCACGTTGGCGCGCACCGAGATGTTCATGCCGATGAAGCCGCAGGCGCCGGACAGCACGGCGCCGATGACGAAGCCGACGGCTGTCGTCACGTCGAGGAACACCCCAATGAGGATGGCGAGCACCACGCCGACGATGGCGATCGTGCGGTATTGCCGCGCGAGGTAGGCGGCCGCTCCCTGTTGAATGGCACTCGCGATTTCCTGCATGCGCGCGTTGCCGGCGCTCTGACCCAGGATCCAGCTTCGCTGCACGAAGCCGTAGACGACGGCGGCCAAGCCGCAGGCGAGCGCAAAGTAGAGCGCTGCGGAAGTTGAAATCAACGGAATCTCCTTCTTCTGTCCGGAAATGGATTGGAGGAATGGCGCACGAGCCAGAGCGTTGCCGAGCGCGGTCGGATCAGCCGGTGGACTCTAAGGTATGGCCCATGACATGGCAACGGGCGCCTGTGGTGGATTTCCATCGGTGGGCGCTGGCCTTGAATGAGTCAGTACCTTGCAAGATCGACCGGTAAACTTCGGGTTTTCCCGAAAATCCTCCGCCTTTCAGAAACCACCATGAGCTTGCACAACGTGACCCCCGGTGCGAATGCACCCGAGCAGTTCAACGTGATCATCGAAATCCCGATGAACGCCGACCCGATCAAGTACGAGGTCGACAAGGAAACCGGTGCGATGTTCGTCGACCGTTTCATGACGACCGCGATGCACTACCCGTGCAACTACGGCTACGTGCCGCAGACGCTGGCAGACGACGGCGATCCCGTCGACGTGCTGGTGGTGACGCCATTCGCACTGACACCGGGCATCGTCATCACCTGCCGCCCGGTGGGTGTGCTGCAGATGGACGACGAGGCGGGAGGGGACTGCAAGCTGCTCGCCGTGCCGATCGACAAGATCCTGCCTTTGTACAGCC
Organism: Burkholderiaceae bacterium; assembly: GCA_905339355.1. Classification (GTDB taxonomy): domain Bacteria; phylum Pseudomonadota; class Gammaproteobacteria; order Burkholderiales; family Burkholderiaceae_C; genus Albitalea. The sequence goes on along the minus strand of CAJPFZ010000461.1, from coordinate 3,172 downwards.
ACTGGCAGAAGCCCGAAGACGTCAACCCGATGCGCCTGAAGGCAATCCAGCACTTCTTCGAGCATTACAAGGACCTGGAGGCGGGCAAGTGGGTCAAGGTCCGGGGCTGGGAAGGGCCCGAAGCCGCAAAGACCGAGATCGTCAACGGCATCGCGGCCTACGCGAAGTCGAAGGCGCAGTAAGCCAGTCTGCGCAGGCAACACAAGGGGAGCTGCGGCTCTCCTTGTCATTGGCGGGAACGAAACGCGTGCGCAGCCGCTCTACACTCGCCCGCTCATTCACGCGAACGCCCAATGACCATGCTGCATCGCTTCGTCTGCGCCGTGCTGATCGCCTTTGCGCCACTGCTTCCTGCAGTCGCGCAGCCGCTTCCTGCCGGTGTCGTCAAGGGCGTGTCGGTCGAAGGCATCGACGAGTACCGCCTTTCCAACGGCTTGCAGGTGCTGCTGGTGCCCGACGATTCCAAGCCCACGACGACGGTCAATCTCACGCTGCGTGTCGGCTCGCGCCACGAAGGCTACGGCGAGACCGGCATGGCGCACCTGCTCGAACACATGATGTTCAAGGGCACGCCGAAACACCCGAAGGTCTGGGCCGAGTTCGAGAAGCGTGGCCTCGCCGCCAACGGCACGACGGGCATGGACCGCACCAACTACACGGCAAGCTTCTCGGCCAACGAAGAGAACCTCAACTGGTACGTCGGCTGGCTGGCCGACGCAATGGTCAACAGCTTCATCTCGCGCAAGGACCTGGACACCGAGATGACGGTGGTCCGCAACGAGATGGAGATGGGCGAGAACAGCCCGGAGCGCACGCTGTACAAGAAGACGCTGGCGACGATGTTCGACTGGCACAACTACGGCAAGGACACGATCGGTGCCCGCGCCGACGTGGAGAACGTCGACATCCCGCGCCTGCAGGCGTTCTACCGGACCTACTACCAGCCGGACAACGCGAGCCTCATCGTCTCCGGCAAGTTCGTGCCCGCCAAGGTGCTTTCCACCGTGGCAGCGAGCTTCGGCAAGGTGAAGAAGCCCTCGCGCAAGTTGCCCGCGCTGTACACGCTCGACCCGGCACAAGACGGCGAGCGCAGCGTCACGGTGCGGCGGGTCGGCGGCACGCCTGTCATGTTCGCGGGCTATCACGTGCCGGCCGGCGCCGACCCCGACTACGCCGCGATCGAGGTGCTGTCCTACGTGATGGGCGACACGCCGTCGGGGCGCCTGCACAAGCGGCTGACCGAGAAGCAGCTGGCCGCCGGCACCTTTGCCTTCGCGCAGGCGATGGCCGATCCGGGGTTCGCGATCTTCGGCGCGCAACTCGCGCCGGGGCTGGACACCGAACGCGCCCGCAGCGAGATGCTCGCCACCCTCGAATCCACCGCGGCGGAGCCGGTCTCCGACGCCGAGGTCAAGCGTGCCAAGGCGAAGTGGCTGAAGGCCTGGGAGCAGGCCTACACCAACCCCGAGGCGGTAGGCCATGCGCTGAGCGAGTACGTGGCGCTGGGCGATTGGCGCCTCTTCTTCCTGTTGCGCGACCGCGTGCGCGACGTGCAGCCCGCCGACGTGCAACGCGTCGCGACGCAGTACCTGGTGCCCGCCAATCGCACCCTGGGCACCTACGTTCCGACCGGCAATCCGCAGCGAGCGCCCGACCCCCGGCCGGTCGACGTGGCCGAGCAGCTCAAGAGCTTCAAGCCGCAGCTGGCGGCCGCCGCGGCAGAGGCCTTCGAAGCCACGCCTGCGAACATCGACAAACGCACCCAGCATTCGAACATCGGGGGGCTGAAGGTCGCCTTGCTGCCCAAGGGCACACGCGGCGGCGCAGTGCATGCGCACATGCGCCTTCGCTTCGGCGACGAGAAGACGCTGTTCGGCCACGGCGACGTGCCCGACATGGTGGCGGCGCTGCTCGACAAGGGCACCCGCACCATGACGCGCGAGCAACTGCAGGACCGGCTCGACGAACTGAAGACCGAAGTCTCGATCGGCGCCGACGCGGGCGTCGTGAGCGTGTCGCTGATGTCGCGCAAGGAGCACCTGCCGGCCGCGATCGCGCTGGTGGGCGAGATGCTGCGCGCGCCGAGCTTTCCGGCGGACGCGCTCGACGAGGTGAAGCGGCAATCGCTCGCCAGCATCGAGCAGCAGCGCAAGCGGCCGGAGTCGGTTGCGGCCAACGCGGTCGGGCGTGCCAGCAATCCCTATCCGAAAGGGGACGTGCGTTACACGCCGACCTTCGACGAGATGGTGGCGAACGTCAACGCCGTCACGCTCGACAAGGTGCGCGAGTTCCATTCGCGCTTCTATGGCGCGAAGCGCGGCGAGTTCGCGGCGGTGGGCGACCTGGACGTCGCGGCCGTACGGCAGGCGCTGCAGTCGGCATTCGGCGACTGGGACAGCGGCGTGGCCTACACCCGCGTTCCTCGGCCGCTGGTCCCGTCGAAGCCCGAGCGGCTGATGCTGCCGGTGCCCGACAACCAGAATGCGACGATGATGGTGCGGCACGCCTTCCCGCTGTCGGACAACGACGCCGACTATCCAGCGTTCATGATGGCCAACTACCTGCTGGGCAGCGGCGGCAACTCGCGGCTGTGGAAACGCATCCGCGAGGGCGAGGGGCTCTCGTACGACGTGCGCAGCCAGGTGGAGTGGAGCGGCGTCGAGCAGCACTCCACATGGATCGCCAGCGCCATTTTCGCCCCGCAGAACCAGGCCAAGGTCGAAGCTGCCTTCAAGGAAGAACTGGCGCGTGCCTTGAAGGACGGCTTCACCGCGCAGGAACTCGCCGAGGGCCAGCGCGGGCTGCTGAACTACCGCCGGCTGTCGAGGGCGCAAGACCCGGCCATCGCCGGGGCGTGGGCGCGCAACCTCTATCTCGGGCGCACGTTCGAGATCAGCGTCAAGGTGGATGCGGCGCTTGCGAGACTGACGGTGGCCGAGGTCAACGCAGCCTTGCGCAAGTACCTGTTGCCCGAGCAGCTCGTGTCGGTCTTCGCCGGAGACTTCAAGAACTGACGTTCAGCGCGGTGGCTTTGAACGGGCGCCGCTCGTTCAGCTCGTCGAGGTATTGCTCGATGCCGGCGCCTTCTTGCTCGAGGAAGTCGGCCACCGCTTGGGCGAACTGTGGGTGGGCGAGCCAGTGCGCCGACCAGGTCTGCACCGGGAGAAGCCCG
>CAJPFZ010000460.1 GCA_905339355.1 Burkholderiaceae bacterium | reverse complement strand
CCGCCGCCGGCACCCCGGTGCCGCCGAACGGCGCACGCCCGGGCGGCGAACGTGTCGACCCGAACGATCAGCGCGCGCGCGACAGCGATGCGCGGCGCATCCTCGAAGGCGAACTGCGGCGCGAGGAGGAACGCCTCGCCGAGATGCGCAAGGAATTCAACAACGGCGAGCCCGAGCGGCAGGGCGACGAGCGCAACTACCAGAAGTACCTCGACCGCGTGGCCGACATGAAGGCAGCCATCGCGCGCAAGGAGGCCGACATCGCGGCCATCAAGCGCGAGCTGTCCAAACTGCCCCAGTGACACCTGACCCAGCGTCGGAATTCGGCTCGGGGCCGCAGTCGCCCTACACCGCACTCGATCACCTGGCGACGATGGTCGCCGTCGTTCACCCGGACGGGCGCTGTCTCTTCGCCAATGCCGCGTTCGAACATGTGCTGGGCCTGTCGCGGCGCAGCGTGCTGCGCGGTTCGCTGTTCGACTGGTTCGTCGATTCGCAGCAGCTGCGCGACACCGTCGCCGCCGTCGTGCGCAACGACTATTCGACGAGCCGCCTCGACGCCTTGCTCAAGCGGCCGAGCGCGCCCCACGGCGAGCCGCTGCCGGTGCATGCGATCGTCAACCAGATGGAGCGCGAGAACGCGGCCATCGTCGAGCTGGTCGAGATCGAGCAGCAGACGCGCCAGGACCGCGAGGAGCGGGCGCTCGACCAGGCGCAGGCGACCAAGGAATTGATCCGCAACCTCGCGCACGAGATCAAGAACCCGCTCGGCGGCATCCGCGGCGCGGCGCAGCTGCTCGAGATGGAAGTCGAGTCGCGTGAGCTGACCGAGTACACGCAGGTCATCATCAACGAGGCAGACCGCCTGCAGGCACTGGTCGATCGCCTCCTCGCGCCGCACCGCAAGCCGCATGTGGTGGTCGACGTGAACATCCACGAGGTCTGCGAGCGGGTGCGCGCGCTGATCCTCGCCGAGTTTCCGCGCGGCCTTGCCGTCCAGCGCGACTACGACATCTCGATCCCCGACTTTCGCGGCGACCGCGAGCAGTTGATCCAGGCGGTGCTCAACATCGCGCACAACGCGGCGCAGGCGCTCACCGAGCGAATCGCCGCCGGCGACGCGGTCATCACGCTGCGCACGCGCATCGCGCGCCAGGTCACCCTGGGCAAGCAGCGCTATCGTCTGGCACTGGACTTGCATATCGAAGACAACGGCCCGGGAGTATCCGAGTCGATCCGCGATCGCATCTTCTACCCCTTGGTCTCGGGGCGCGACGGCGGGTCGGGCTTGGGGCTCACGCTGGCGCAGACCTTCGTGCAGCAACACCAGGGCATGATCGAATGCGACAGTGTTCCCGGCAAGACAACATTCAAGATCGTGATTCCGCTGCCTTGAGGGCGCAGGGCAGCGGCGGCGCTGATTGAGCAGTGAATGGAGCCTCGCGGCTCCAAGGGCAGGGAATGAAACCCATCTGGATCGTTGACGACGACCAATCCATCCGCTTCGTGCTGGAGAAGGCACTGGCGCGCGAGGAGCTGGCGGTGCGCAGCTTCACCAACCCGAAGGACGTGCTGCACGCGCTCGAGACCGAAGCGCCGCAGGTGCTGGTGTCCGACATCCGCATGCCGGGCGGCTCGGGCATCGAGCTGTTGACGAAGGTGAAGGAGCGCCACCCGGGGCTGCCGGTCATCATCATGACGGCCTACTCCGACCTCGACAGCGCGGTGAGCGCGTTCCAGGGCGGCGCCTTCGAGTACCTGCCCAAGCCCTTCGACGTGACCAAGGCGGTGGAGCTGATCCGCCGTGCGGTCGAGGAAAGCGTGCGCGAGGAAGTGCGCGACACCGGCTCGGCCGAGATGCCCGAGATGCTCGGTCAGGCGCCCGCGATGCAGGACGTGTTCCGCGCGATCGGCCGGCTTAGCCAGAGCATCGTCACCGTGCTGATCACCGGCGAGTCGGGCTCCGGCAAGGAACTCGTCGCACGCGCGCTGCACAAGCACAGCCCGCGCGCGAGCGGGCCGTTCGTGGCGATCAACACCGCGGCCATTCCGAAGGACCTGCTCGAGAGCGAGCTGTTCGGCCACGAGCGCGGCGCCTTCACCGGCGCGCAGACCACGCGCCGCGGCCGCTTCGAACAGGCCGACGGCGGCACGCTGTTCCTCGACGAGATCGGCGACATGCCCTTCGACCTGCAGACGCGGCTGCTGCGGGTGCTGAGCGACGGGCAGTTCTATCGTGTCGGCGGGCACAACCCGCTGCGCAGCAACGTGCGCGTGATCGCGGCAACGCACCAGAACCTCGAAGAGCGCGTCAAGCTCGGCGCCTTCCGCGAAGACTTGTTTCACCGGCTCAACGTGATCCGCCTGCGGCTGCCGGCGCTGCGCGAGCGGCGCGAGGACGTGCCGGCACTGGCGCGCTTCTTCCTGCAGAAGAGCGCCAAGGAGCTCGGGGTCGAAGCAAAGCGCATTACCGAGCCGGCGCTGGCGCGACTGATGCGCTTCGATTTTCCGGGAAACGTGCGCCAGCTGGAGAACATCTGCCACTGGCTGACCGTGATGGCGCCGGCGCAGGTGATCGAGACCAAGGACTTGCCACCCGAGTTGCTGGCCGATGGCGGCCCGCCGCCCGCGGCAGCCGGGCTTGGCGCGTCAACGGAGTCGGCCGGTGTCGGCGACGGGTACGCTGCCCCGGCGGCGCCGCCAACCTCGGCGCCGCTCGTGTCGCCGATCGCCGCTCCCGCGCCGCTGCAGCTCGGCGCTGCGGCGCCTGCCGCGTGGCTCGTCGACCTCGAGCGCGAATCGCGCCATATGCTGCAGTCCGGCACGCCCGAGGTGTGGGACACGCTGACGAAGAAGTTCGAGGCACAGCTCATCCACACGGCGCTCGAGGTCACGCGAGGCCGACGCATCGAAGCCGCGCAGAAATTGGGCATCGGGCGCAACACGATCACGCGGAAGATCCAGGAGCTGGGTCTGGACGATTGAGTCCGGGCCTGTACCAACCACACGTCATCCCGGCGAAAGCCCACTGCTGTCCGGACTGTTCGTCGCAGTCCACAGACGCCGTTCGGGCTGAGGTATCGAAGCCCTCGGGCGACGGCGGCATGAATGGGTCTGCATACCACCTCTATCCGTTCGGCCTGAGCTTGTCGAAGGCCCCTCTCAACGGCTCGCATGAAGGGCAATCCCTGCAGAGGGCGGCGTGTGGCCTTCGACAAGCTCAGGCCGAACGGAGGTCTGGGGATGCAGGCCTGCCTCACACCATCGCCGAGCGAGGGCTTCGATGCCTCAGCCGATCTCCACCACCACCGGCGCGTGGTCGCTGGGCCGTTCGTTCTTGCGTGGCAGCTTGTCGATGTAGCACGCCTTCACCTGCGGCTTGAGTGCCTCGCTCACCAGGATGTGGTCAATGCGCAGGCCCTGGTTGCGGCGGAACGCAAGCATGCGGTAATCCCACCAGCTGTAGAGTTTCTCGGGCTGCTCGAAGAGCCGGAACGCGTCATGCATCCCGAGTGCCAGCAGCTGCTGGAAATGTTCGCGCTCTTCGGGCGTGCAGTGGATCTGCCCGGCCCAGGCGACCGGGTCGCAGACGTCGCGGTCTTCCGGGGCGATGTTGAAATCGCCCAGCAGTGCGAACCGGGGATGCTTGATCAACTCGCTGCGGACCCACTCGCGCAGCGCGCCCAGCCACTTCATCTTGTAGTGGAACTTGTCGCTGCCCGGTGCCTG
>CAJPFZ010000459.1 GCA_905339355.1 Burkholderiaceae bacterium | reverse complement strand
GTCATGCCAAGGGCCGCATCGTGTCGTGCCTGGAGGGAGGCTACGCGCTGGGTGCGCTGGCGCGCAGCGTGGCGGTGCATCTGCGGGTGCTGGCGGGCTTGACGTAGCGGCATGTTGCGCCCTGACGCCGCCTGACCCTTTTCCATGTCAAGTCCTCCAACCGCCACCGACCTTCGCGAACTCGCCGACTCGCTGCTGCAGCCCAGCGCCCTGACCGAATTCGCGCTCGTGGCAGGCTGCCTCGTGCTGGCCTGGATCGTCGTCAGGCTGCTGCGCGGCACGCAGGTCAGGCCGGCATCGGTGCTGTTCGGCCGCCAGGTGGTCGACGGCGTGCTGTTCCCGGTGCTCGCGCTGGTGTTCGCCTTCGCCGTGCGCAGCCTGCTGCCGATGCTGGGCGTGCCGGGGGCGGTGTTCAAGGTCGCGATCCCGGTGCTGATGTCGCTGGTGCTGATCCGGCTGACAGTGCGCGTGCTGAGCGCGGCCTTCCCCGATTCGCACGTCATGCGCATCATCGAGCGCACGGTGTCGTGGCTCGCGTGGATCGCCGTCGTGCTGTGGGTCACCGGCGTGCTGCCGGTGCTGATGGACGAACTCGACGGCATCGCCTGGAAGCTCGGCAGTGCCCGCATTTCTCTGCGCAACGTGATCGAGGGCACGCTCTCGGCCGTCATCGTGCTGGTGCTCGCCTTGTGGGTCTCGGCGGCGATCGAGGCGCAGCTGATCAAGGGCGCCGCGGCCACCAACCTCTCGATGCGCAAGATCGCCGCCAATCTGGTGCGCGCGCTGCTGCTGTTCGTTGGTCTGCTGCTCGCCTTGTCGGCGGCCGGCATCGACCTCACCGCGCTGAGCGTGCTGGGTGGGGCGATCGGCGTGGGGGTCGGCTTCGGCCTGCAGAAGATCGCGGCCAACTATGTCAGCGGTTTCGTCATCCTGGCCGAGCGCAGCTTGCGCATCGGCGACATGGTGAAGGTGGACAACTTCGAAGGCCGCATCACCGACATCCGCACGCGCTACACCCTGATCCGCTCGCTCGGCGGGCGCGAGGCGATCGTGCCCAACGAAATACTGATCACGCAGCGGGTCGAGAACGCGTCGCTCGCCGATTCGCGCGTGCTGCTGACGAGCAAGGTGCAGGTGCCGTACGGCACCGACGTGCGCGCGCTGCAGCCCAAGCTGGTGGCGGCCGTGAGCCGCGTGCCGCGCGTGCTCGACGATCCCGGCCCCGCTGCGCAGCTGGTCGAGTTCGCCTCGGACGGCATGGAGCTGGTGATCCTGTTCTGGATCGCCGACCCGGAGAACGGGCAGGGCAATGTGAAGTCCGAAGTGAACCTCACGGTGCTCGACGTGCTGAATGCCGAGGGCATCGACATCCCGTTCCCGCAGAGGGTGGTCCATCTTCTCGAACCCGCTGGACCTGCCGAACCCCTGAGGGAGACGCCATGATGGTTCGCCGCCGTTCCCTTGCTGCGTGGATCGCCGCCGCGCTGCTGGCGGGCTGCGCCAGCGCGCCCGGCGGCCTCGGCTACCGTGTTCCCGAGCATGTGCAGCGGACACCGGAAGCCGCCAGCGGCTACGCCGAGAAGCCCGGCTGGTCAGCGCAGAAGTTCATGGTGGCGGCGGCCAACCCGCTCGCCGCCGATGCCGGCTACCAGGTGCTCAGGGCCGGCGGCAGCGCGGTCGACGCGGTGATCGCGGTGCAGATGGTGCTCGGCCTCGTCGAGCCGCAATCGTCGGGTATCGGCGGCGGGCTGTTCCTCGTGCACCACGATGGCAAGATGGTGCAGGCCTTCGACGGCCGGGAGACCGCGCCGTCGGCCGCCACCCCCGAGCTGTTCATGAAGGACGGCAAGCCCATGGGCTTCATGGAGGGCGTGGTCGGCGGGCGTTCAGTCGGCGTGCCCGGTACGCTGCGTGCGCTGGAGCTGGCTCACCGCCAGCACGGCAAGCTGCCGTGGAAGAGCTTGTTCGAGCCCGCCATCGTGATCGCCGAGCGCGGTTTTCGCATCAGCCCGCGGCTGCATGCGCTGCTGAGCGACACCGGCGCCGAGACGCTGCGCGACGACGCCGCGGCTGCCGCGTATTTCTTCGAGCCCGGCGGCGCACCCAAGGCGGCTGGCACGCTGCTGCGCAACCCGGACTACGCGGCGGTGCTGCGCGACGTTGCCGAGCGCGGCGCCGCGGCGTTCTATGAAGGCGGCGTGGCGCGCGACATCGTGGCCAAGGTGCGCGGCCACTCGCGCAACCCCGGCCTGCTGAGCGAAGCCGACCTCGGCGCCTACCGCGCGAAGGTGCGTGACCCGCTGTGTTTCGACTACAAGGCCTGGACGCTGTGCGGCATGCCGCCGCCCTCGTCGGGACCGCTGGCGATCGGGCAGATGATGGGCATGCTGTCGCAGCACAACCTGCCGGCGATGCGCCCGGTGTCGGCGAGCTTCGGGCTGGAGCCGAGTGTCGACGCCGTCCACCTGATCAGCGAAGCCGGCCGGCTCGCGTACGCCGACCGCGCACGGTTCGTCGCCGACCCCGATTTCGTGCCGCTGCCCGGCGGCAGCCCCGCTGCGCTGCTGGACCCGGCCTACCTGCGCCAGCGCGCCGCGCTGATCACCGATCGCAGCATGGGCCGGGCGCGCGCCGGCACGCCGACGCTGCCGGCGGTGAGCCTGGCCGACGATCGCAGCGCGGAGCTGCCGTCGACCTCGCATGTGTCGGTGGTCGACGCCTACGGCAACGCGCTGGCGATGACGACGACGATCGAAAATGCCTTCGGCGCGCAGATCATGGTGCGCGGCTTCCTGCTCAACAACGAGCTGACCGACTTCTCGTTCGTGGCGAGCGAGAACGGCGTGCCGGTGGCCAACCGCGTGCAAGGCGGCAAGCGCCCGCGTTCGTCGATGTCACCGATGCTCGTGTTCGATCGTGCGACCGATCAGCTGGTGATGAGCGTCGGCTCGTCGGGCGGTTCGGCCATCATCAATGACACCGCCAAGGTGCTGTTCGCCACGCTGGACTGGGGGTTGGACGTGCAGCAGGCCATCTCGCTGCCCAACTTCGGCTCGCGCAACGGTCCGACCGAGGTCGAGCAGGGGCGCAGTTCGCCGGCGCTCGTCGACGCCTTGAAAGCGCGCGGCCACAAGGTGGAGCCGATGGCGCAGACCAGCGGACTGCATGCGATCCAGCGCCGCACGCATGGCGCACGTGTCGGCTGGTTCGGCGGGGCCGACCCGCGCCGCGAAGGCATCGTGATGGGCGACTGACGGCCGGCATTCGATACGGCGCAGGCGCATTCGAGCGGCGGCAGCGCAGCGGCGCAGGCGCCCTGAGCCACAATGCGCCGCCATGGATCACAGCTTCGTCTCCGCCTTCATCCTCTTGCTCCTGGTGCTGGACCCCTTGGGCAGCCTGCCGATCTTCATTCCGGTGATGCGCGGCGTGGCGCCCGAGCGGCGCAACCGCGTGGCGGTGCGCGAGGTGACGATCGCCTTCTGCGTGCTGTTGGGGTTCATGTTCCTCGGCAAGGGCTTCCTGGCGGTGATGCACCTGTCCGAGCGCTCGCTCGAGGTCGCTGGCGGCGTGATCCTGCTGATGGTCGCCATCCGCATGATCTTCAGCCACGAAGGCGGCGTCTACGGCACGCCCGAAGGCAAGGAGCCGCTGATCTTTCCGCTCGCGGTGCCGCTGCTGGCGGGACCGTCGGCGATGGCGACGGTGTTGCTGCTCGCGTCGCGCCAGCCGGAGCGGGTGCTAGAGTGGGTCGGCGCGCTGACCGGCGCGATGGCCGTGTCGGGCGCGGTGCTGATGCTTTCCGACCGCATCCGCCGCTGGGTCGGCGACTCGGTGGTATCGGCCACCGAGAAGCTGATGGGGCTCGTGCTGACCGCGATCGCCGTGGAGATGATCCTGGCGGGGCTGAAGCGCTACTTCCTCGGCTGAACCCGGCGAATCGCTGAGGCGGCGTCAGCGGTTGCCGAGGGCCAGGGGCGCCAAGCTCTTCAGGTGCGCGTAGAGCGCGTGCGCGTCGGTGTCGTTCATTTCGCGCAGCGACGTGAAGGGCATCACCTTGCTGATTTCGGTGCCGTCGGGACGCTTGCCGGTGCGCAGCATCGCAGCGAACTCCTCCGCGCTCGCGTAGTGTGTCATCGCGCTGCCTTCGCCCGGCGTCAGGTTGGCCGCGGCCGGCCAGTCGGGCGGTCCGCCCGGGATCTTTCCGCCCGACAGCCCCGCGCCGTGGCAGCCGATGCACATCGTGGCGACGTAGGCGCCATGTGCGGCCGTCACGCCTTCGGGGACCGGTTGCGCCGCTGGCAGGTCGTGATCGATCTTCTCGGCCGCATCCTGGATCAGCCCGGCGGCGTACATCGTCTTCACCAGCGCGGGGACCCGCATGACGCCGGCGTCGCCGGGCGCCGGTGGCAGCTGCTTGACGTAGGCGATCAGCGCGCCCAGGTCGGCGTCGGTGAGGCGGTTGTAGTCCTCGCTGGGCATGATGAACAGCGGCTGGCCGTTCGGCTTCACGCCGTGGCGGATCGTGCGCACCCAGTCTTCGTCGGCGTAGCCTGACACGACGTTGCCCGGACCCGGACTGATGTTCGGTGCCTTGGCGTACAGGCCGCCGCCGTCGATGAAGACTTCGCCGCGTCCGCTCGCACCGTGGCAATCGGCGCAGCCGCGGGTGGCGAACAGGTAGCGCCCGCGTTGCAGGCTTGCTGCGTCCGCCGGGGTCGCCACCGCAGCCACTTGCAGGGGAACGTAGCGCTGCGCCTTGCGGTCGCCGAGATAGGCGCCCGCGGCCAGCCCGGTGGCGCCGAGCACGCCGATCGCGGCGATGCCGACCAGTGATCGTTTCAGCCATTTGTTCATGTCGATTCCTTCTGTCCTTCTGTCGTCTGGTTGAATGGTTCAGGCGCACTGCAGCAGGGCGTCTTGCGGGGTCGCCGTGGGCGAGCTCGGCGTCGGCTGGCTCATGCCGAGTGCACGCGCGAGCTGGTTCCAGCGTCGTTCGTCGAGGCGCTCGCTCAGCAACGCAAGAGCGTCGTGGAAGCGGTCCGCGCTCGAGGCGGCGTGCAGCTCGTCGAGCAGCGCGGCCAGCTCCTGCGGTGTCAGAGCGGCTTCCATCCAGTACAGCGCGGCGCGCAATTCCTCGTCGCTGAGGCGCTTCAGCCGTGCACCGAGCGGCTGCACCGGCGAGAGGGCCTCCAGCCGGACTTCTTCGCTTTGCAGCTCGACGAGCCGCCGCGATACCAGGGCCGCCAAGTCGCGGTACAGCGCTGCGAGCGCCCCTCGCCTTTCGCTTGCCGCACCGCAGCGCAGCATCTGCTTGGTGGCCTGCCAGCCATCCTGCGGCTCGCAGAGCACGTCGAACAGCCGGTCGAGCAGGTTGAGCGCGCGATCGATGTCGTCGCCGTCGGTCACGTCCACCGAGCCGATCCGGACCAGCGTTTCGAACATGAAACGGCGCGTCGCCTTGTGTGCGGCGATCACGATGTCGAGTCGGGACGCAACGGCGGCCGCGGCGCGGGAGGACACCGCAGCGGCAAGGTGGTCGGCATTCATTCGGATGCTCCGGCGAGGTGGTATTCGATGGGCCGCCAGTGTGTCGGCGCGGGAGCCGCGACACATCGGTCGAAGGAGCCATCGGAAGCTTCGGCGGTGGGCCACCCCTTTTGGGGGGACTCGGGCGGCGGACCTGGCCCGCCTCATCTCAACTTCCGGCGGCGCAATCCCAAGGCACCGGCGCCGCGGTGAAGACCCAGACCAGCTGCAAAGGCGTGCTCGCCTGGTTGACGATACGGAACTGATGCCCGGCGGGGATCAGCAGCGTGCACGGCGCGTGGAAGCGCTGCGGGCCACCGTCGAGCAGCAGCTTGCCACCGCCCGCCAGCGCCAGCACGACCAGTTCGCCGTCGTGGCGCAGGGCGGCTGTCTGTGCGCCTGCGTCGAGCGTGCGCACCCAGACTTCGAAGCCTGTGATGCCTCGGCTGCGGTCCGCCGCGGGAATGCACAGCTCACTGCCGACATGAAGGTGGGGAAGGTGGGCGTGGTTGACGACGTGCATGCTGAGGCGCCTTCGCGCGGTGGCGCGGCGCAGGGGGTGGGGGGCAGTGTGGAAGACGGGCAGGGTGCGCGCATCGCCCGAAAGAGCCATTCGCCGCTCCTGCCGGAGGGGGCGCTGGGCACAAAATTGCGCACATGCTTCCCGCTGCACTTCCCGCCTTTGCACTGGCCAAGATCCAGCCGCCGCGGCCGCGCACGGGGCTGGTGGAGCGGCCGACCCTGGAGCGCTCCCTTGGTGAGGCACTGACGACCTGCAGGGTGGTGCTGCTGCTCGCGCCGGCCGGCTACGGGAAAACGGCCGCGCTCACGCGCCAGATTCGCCAGCTACCCGAAGGCTGTGCGCTGGTCTGGTTGTCGGCCGACGAAGACGACCACCTGCAGCGATTCCTCGCCTGCCTGACGACCGCACTCGAGCCGCACGACCTGCCATGGCGCGTCGCCCCCGAGGCACTGGGCACGCTTGCCGAGGCCGAGCGGGGCCTGCGCAACGTGGCCGACGAACTCGTCAACGCGCTGGCCGCGGCCGAGGTGCCGCGCGGGCTCGTCGTCATCGACGACGCGCACCGCATCTCCGACCCGCATGTCTTCGAACTGCTGCAGGCCGTGCTCGACCGGCTGCCCGAGCAGTGGGGGGTCGTCATCGCAAGCCGCGTCGAACCGCCCTTGTCGCTGGCGCGCTGGCGTGCCGGCGGAGAACTGGCGGAATTCCGCCAGTACGACCTGCGCTTCAACGCGCCCGAGGTTTCGGCGCTGCTGGCCGCCATCGGGATGCCGGCAGGGCAGGTGTCGTCGCAGGAGTTGATCGAGCGCACCGACGGCTGGGCTGCGGGGCTGCGGCTCAGCCTTTCGGCGCGACCGGACGGCAGCGCGCGCGGCGCCAGTGCACCGACGCAGCGGCACCTGTTCGACTATCTCGCCAGCGAGGTTCTCGACGACATGCCGCAGGACTTGCGCCGCTTCCTGCTGCGCTGCGCCGTGCTGCCCGAACTCACCGCCGCGCGCTGCACCCACGTGAGCCAGATGCCTCAGTCCGCGTGGCTGCTCGAGGTGGTCGAGAGGCGCGGGCTGTTCGTCACGGTGCTCGATGCCGACGAGCTGACATTGCGCCTGCATGACCTCTTCCGCGACTTCCTCGAGGACCGGCTGCTGCGCGAGCATGCCGCCGAGGTGCCCGGCTTGCTGCGGCGCGCCGCCGACGGCGAGCCCGACCTCGCGCGGGCCGTGGGGTACCTGGCGCGCGCGGGCGACTGGAACGAGGCCGCGCGCGTGCTGGGCGAGCGGGGCCCGGCCCTGGTCGCGGTCGGCGGCACGCCGGCACTCGAGCAGATGCTGGCGCTGTTTCCGCCAGCCGAGTTCGACCGGCACGCCGAGCTGCACCTGCTGCGCGGCTTAACCACCTTTCCACATTTCGATTTCGACGGCATGGTCAACGCGATGCGGCGGGCCGCCGACGGCTTTGCGCGCGAGGGCCGGGCCGACGACGCTGCCCTGGCGTTGGCCTACGCCACTGTGGGCATGCAGAACACCGGACGGCTCGCCGAGGCCGAGCGCGAACTGGCGACGCTGCGCGAGCAGCCGGCGAGCGACGCCACGCGCGCCTTCATCTGCTTCTCCAGTGCATGGGCGGCGTATGCGCAAGGCCGCGCGCACGAGGTGGCGCCACATTGCAGCGCGATGCTGGACGCCCTCGAACGTGCCGACGATGCCCAGGCCTGGGACCGCTGCTTCTTCACCAGCATACTGACGGGCCTGCCCGGCATGCATGCACAGCTCCAGCGCTTCGCGGCCGGTGCGATGCGGCTTGTGGCCGACACGCCGACGCAGTTGCGCGCCGGCGCAATGCACATCCGCGCCTGGCTCGCCTTTTCCGCGGGCCACGTCGACGAAGCGTCGCACTGGCTCGCCCGCGCCGACGAGGACGTGCTCTGGCTCGGCCGCCCGCGCAGCCTGATGACCGAGAGCTGGATGTCGCACACCTTGATCGACGCGGTGCGCGGCGACCGTGCGGCCAGCTACGCGGCTGCTCAGGAGAACAAGCGCGACCTCGAGCAGAACTCCCTGCTCAGCAATCGCCTGACGCACGAATACGAGGAGCTGTTCACCCACATCCGCGCCTGCTGGATCCTGGAGGATCCGGCGACGCTGCGCCTGCTCGATGCCCAGCTGGCGCGCATCGGCAACCCTTATGAATGGCAGGCGGCCGAAGACGATCGGCGCTTCAGCCGCGCCATGGTGCTCCTGTTCGACGAGCGGCTGGGGGAGGCGCGAGAGCTGCTGCAGCCGCTGGCCGCCGACGCGGAGCGATCGTGCTTCTTTCCGGCGGCACAGGCGCGCGTGATGCTCGCGGACGTGGAATTGAGGCTCGGGCTTGTGGATGCCGCGGCCGCGACCTTGAACCTCTGGTTCGCCTGCGTTCGCGAGGGGCATGGGGTGGGCGGGGCACTGCTTGCCGGACCGGCGGTGCTGGACCGCCTTGCGGACGCTGCCTGGGGGTCGCGCGTTGCCGCCTCGGACCTGGCCATGTTGGTAAGCCTCGCACGCGAGTTGCGACGTCTGCGCGGCGCGAGCGACGGCGCTCGGTCCGGCACGTCTGCAGCGGGCAAGCCCGACGGGCAGCTTGCACGTCGGCAGGGCGCCGACCTCGCGATGCTGACCGAGCGTGAGTGCGAGGTGCTCGCGCGGATGGCCGCCGGCGACAGCAACAAGCTGATCGCCCGGGCCTTCGATCTGAGCCCGCACACCGTGAAGCGGCATGTCGCCAACATCCTCGACAAGCTCGGTGTCGCGACGCGCGGGCAGGCCGCCGCGCGCTGGCACGATCGCGCCGCAGGTTGACGCACGCGTGGCGCCGCGGCGCGCCGGCAACCGGGCTCAAAAAGAAGAAAGGCCGGTCATCGACCGGCCCTTCGACTGATGCGAAACGCGATCAGAAGTTGTGGCGCACGCCCAGGGCGATCGAGCGGAAGTCGCCGCCCGTGTACAGGCCGCTGTCGTCGTTGACCTTGGTGAAGAATGCGTAGACCTTGGTCTGCTTGCTCAGCTTGTGGTTGTAGCCCAGCGTGAACTGCGTGGCATCGCTGTTCGCGATGTTGCCGTACTCGCCGGCACGGCCGAAGTTGGCGTGGAGCTCACCGACGCCCATCGTGTACATGCCGACCAGGCGGACGTTCGTGCGGCTGCCGGCGTTGGGTGCCCAGCCGTTCTTGTCGCGCTGAAGGTAGCCACCGACGGTGAATGCGCCCATTTCGTACAGCGCGCTGATCGCGAACTGGTTCGCGTCGCCGAAACGTTCGTAGCCGGCGCCGACGTGCAGCGGACCGGCGGTGTAGTTGACGGCCAGGTCATGGCTGCGTTCGCCGGCCGGCGAGGTTTCGTTCAGAGACACCGCGGCGTCGAACGTGAAGCCCGAGAACTCCGGTGAACGGTAGCCGAGCTTGTTGATGTTGCGACCGACGTAGGCATACAGCGCGTCAGCCGACGTTCCCGTGTCGTGGTTGTGCATGCTCACGTAGTCGGCGGTGGCGTAGTAGGCCTCGCTCGTGAAGTTGCCCAGGCGCAGCGTGCCGGCTGTCTTGCTGCCGACGTAGACCTCGCTCTGGCGCGCCCAGAACTGGCCTCCGTGCGTGGCGTCGCCGGTGTCGACGCTGAAGCCGTGCTCGAGCTGGAAGCCGGCCGTCAGTCCGCCGCCGAGGTCTTCAGTGCCTTTGAAGCCGATGCGCGAAGAACTGTTCTGCAGGGCCCAGATGCTGTCGCTGCCTTCGGACTTCTGGTTCTCGACGCTGGCGTTGAATCGGCCATAAATCGTGACGCTGCTTTGCGCCAAGGCGCTGGTCGAAGCAAGTGCGGCCACGGCAGCCAGGAAGATGGAGCGCTTCATTGGATGGTTCCCGATGAGTGGTATGAAGAAGAAGAGGTGTATTGGGCGCGGCACGCAACAACCCGTGCCGGCGTGAGCGCGAGTCTATTGCGGGTTTGTGCGGATGCTGTCTCATCCGCGCTACAAGGCCTGCACTTTGCGCGAGCCTTGCAGCGGCGTCCTCAACGCCCGCGAAGGTGCGCCGGGGCTTCCAGCCGCTTGGCGAGCGACGACAGCAGCAAAGTCAGGATCAGGTACAGCGCCGAAATGGCGAGGTAGGGCTCCCAGTAGCGGGAGTAGGCCCCGGCCACGGTACGCGCCGCCAGCGCCAGTTCGGCAAAGCCGATCGCCGACACCAGCGAGGAGTCCTTGATCAGCGTGATGCCCTCGTTGACCAGCGCCGGCATCATGCGCCGGAAGGCCTGCGGCAGCACCACGAAGCGCATCGACTGCGCATGCGTGAGGCCGAGGCTGTAGGCCGCCTGCGTCTGGCCGCCGTGGATGCTCTGGATGCCCGCGCGGAAGATCTCGGAGATGTAGGCGCCGGCGTTCAGCGTCAGCGCGAGCGCTCCCGAAAAGAATGCGCCATGCGATTGGCGGAACTCGCGCGCCGCCTCGCCGGAGAGCAGCAGCCCGGTGTCGGGATGGATCAGCGTCGGCATCACCGCGAAGTGCACCAGCAGGATCTGCACGAACAGCGGCGTCCCGCGGAAGAAGGTGACGTAGGCGAGCGTGATGCCGCGCGCGACGGAGAGGCCCGCGGCGAGCAGCGCCGACTTTGGCCGCGGCGCGTCACGCGAGCTGCTGATGAGCCCGAACAGCACGCCGAGCACCAGCCCGGCGCCGATCGCGACCACCGTCAGCTCGATCGTGGCCAGCAGTCCTTCCCAGAACAGCGGCCCGTAACCGGCCAGGATCTCCCAGCGCAGATCCATGCGGGTCTCCCGCGTCGCTTACTTGGAAGCGGCTGAAGCAGGCGCGGCGGCAGAGTCCGGCTTGGCGCCGAAGTACTTGGTGTAGATCTGGTCGTAGGTGCCGTCGGCCTTGATGTCGGCCAGCGCCTTGTTCAGCTTGCCGAGCAGCTCGGTGTTGCCTTTCTTGACGGCGATGCCGTACTGCTCGGGCTGGAAGGCCTTGTCGGTGACGGACTTGAACTTGGCGGCCGGGTTGTTGGTCACGTAGTTGATGACGACGCCGTTGTCGGCCACCACGGCATCGACGCCGCCGGCCTCGAGTTCCTTCAACGCGAGCGGGGTCGACTCGAAGCGCTTGATGTTGGTGCTGTTCTTGCCCTGCAGCTTGGTCACGACCTCGTCGCCGGTGGTGCCGGTCTGCACGCCGACCTTCAACTTCTTCAGGTCGTCGAACTTGGCGACCTTGGAGTTCTGCTTCACCGCGATCAACTGGTGCGCGTCGAAATATGGATCGGTGAAGTCCATGCTCTGCTTGCGCTCGTCGGTGATCGTGATCGCGGAGACGAGGAAATCGCGGTCGCCTTGCTGCAGTGTGTTGAAGATGCCTTCCCACGGCGTGTTGACGAACTTCACTTCGATGCCGGCCTTCGCGGCGACTGCCTTCACCACGTCGATGTCGAATCCGACGATCTCGGCTTTCTCGTTCTGCGACTCGAACGGCGCATAGGCGGCGTCGGTGCCCACCACATAGACCTTGGCCGGGGCGGGCGCCGGTTCGGCGGCGCTGGCCGCGGGTGCGGCTGTGGTGGCGGTCGTGGCGGGGGGCTCGCTCTTGCCGCAAGCTGAAAGCACGAGGCCTGCGATCAGCAGGCCAGCGGTTTGCAGGAATCGTCGGGTGGTCAGTGCAATCATGGGTTCCTCGAGGTCGTCTGTGGTTTTGGTGTCGGTCCGACAGGGCGCTTCGTGAGCGCACGGAAGTGTACGGTGGCGACGCTCCGGTTTTCACCCGAGGCGGTCGATTTCGTCCTCGGTGAACCCCGCGGCGCGCCGCGCCGGCAGGTTGAACGGCGGCCGCAGGCGCGGCGCCTGATGGCGCTGCGTCAGTAGAGCGTCGTGCGCCACCGGGTCGAGCCCGTCGCGCTCGCACAGCCACCGGTACCAGCGGTTGCCGATCGCCACGTGGCCCACCTCGTCGCGCAGGATGATGTCAAGGATCTCGACCGCCCGGGTGTCGCCCGCCTTGGCGAACTTCGCCTGCAGCGGCGGCGTCGCATCGAGCCCGCGCGCCTCCAGCGTGCGCGGCACGAGTGCCATCCGGGCCACGACGTCATGGGCGGTGCGCTGCGTCATCAGCCACAACCCGTCGTGCGCATCGAAGTCGCCGTAGTCGGCCCCCAGGCTCAGCAGGTGCTCGCGCAGCAGCGTGAAGTGCAGCGCCTCTTCGCTCGCCACCCGCAGCCAGTCGCGATAG
>CAJPFZ010000458.1 GCA_905339355.1 Burkholderiaceae bacterium | reverse complement strand
GGCGAGCTTGCTGAAAAGGCCGTCTCGATGGGCCTGCACGAGACTCGCCAGTGGCACGTGCTCCTTCACTACAAGCGCTCTATTTCCGGGCGCGTCGAAAGCCTTGTCGACGACCCGTCGTTCTTCGCTTCAAAAAAAGGGAAATACGACCCGGCGGACGAGCTACGCGAGACGGTCAAGGCCTTTTTCGCGTCCACGCCCGAAGGCGACACCCATGCACAATGCCGCTTCATAGCCCGTTTTGATTGGCTAAAGAAACAGCTTTCAATTGACGAAACTTTTCTTCCGAAGCAGGAGTGCAAGGGCTTCCAGGCGTTCCACAAGAGCGTGAACCCCAGGTCAGTAGTCCTCGTCTTCCCGGTCTCGCACATGAACAGCCCGGCGTCGATGTTCGGCCATACGCTCCTCCGAATTGACTCCGAAAAGGAGAGCAAGCTCTTCTCGTGGGCGGTCAACTATTCGGCGAGGACGGGCGAGACCAACGGGATATTCTTCGCGGTCAAGGGCATATTCGGCTACTACGAAGGCTTTTTCGGCGTCCTGCCCTACTACGAGAAGATAAAAGAGTACAGCAACCTCGAGAACAGGGATATATGGGAGTACAAGCTCTCTTTCACGCCCGAAGAGGTCGAAAGGATGGTCCTGCACCTCTGGGAGCTCAAGGACGTCTATACCTACTATTACTTCTTTGACGAGAACTGCTCTTATAACCTCCTTCTGGTGCTTGAGGCCGCAAGGCCGGGCATGGACCTTTTTAAAGACCTGCCGCCCTGGGTGATTCCAATGGCCACCATCAAGTCAATAAAGGACGCTGGTGTAAGCTCCGGCGACGCCGAGTACAGGCCTTCGAGGGCAGCTAAGATAAAACACCTCGAAAGTATCGTTGCGGGGCCTTTGAAGACCGCCGCTATCACTATAGCCTCCGGAGCCCCGGTAGATAAGACGCTGGGTTCCGGCTCATGGGGCCCGGGAGAGCGTGCGGCCGCGCTCGAGCTTGCCTCTGAATACTTGCAGTACAGGTACGCGAAAAAGGCGATCGCGAAAGAAGAGTACACGAAGCTTTTCCTGGAAATATTGAAGGAGCGGAGCGCGCTTGGCGGCTTCCCGCTGCCTGAGCCCACATCCCCCGTCGTCCCGGAAGGCGGGCACGGCCCGGCGCGCCTTTCGACTGCCGCCGGAGTTCTTGCGGGCGAGGCATTCCTTTCGGTTTCGCTCCGGCCCGCGAACCACGCCCTGACCGATCCGGATGCAGGCTACCTGCCCGGGGCCGCGATAACCTTCATGCAAGGGGAGGCCAGGTATTACTTCGATTCGGGAAAGTTTCTATTGAACGAGCTTACGTTCGTCGAGATAGATTCGGCATCCCCGCGGGATGAGTTCTTCGACCCGGTATCCTGGACGGTAAAGGCAGTACTCGAAAGAGAGGAGACAGGCAAAGAAGAGGGCAGGACTGTATTGAGGGTCTCCGGCGGGCCTGGCCTCAGCTACAAAGTTGCCGGGAACGGATTGGCCTACGGCTTCATCGTCCCGGCTGTGAAGGCAGGCAGCGGGCTCGAAGACGGCTACGCTCTCGGCGTCGGGGCCAGGGCAGGCGTCCTGAAGCAATTGACCGGCAGGTGGAAGGCGCAGCTTGAATTCATAGCCGAGGCTTTCGGCCCCGGAGATGAACACACAGTCGTCTCGGCCGCGCTCAACCAGACCTTTTCCATCAACAGGGACAACGCAGTGAAGTTCGACCTGAAGCGCGAGAGGTACGACGGCTTCTACTCGACGGAAACAATACTCGGGTGGAACATCTATTTTTAGCGGGGCTGAATTCTGGAGGAAACTTTCTGTAGAAAGGTTTCCCCCAGACCCCCTTCAAAGACTTGCAGTCATTAGAAAAGCCCCCATAAGGGGGCTTTTAATGAAGAACTGAAAAGTTTTTGGAGAGAGTTTGAGAAAACCTTTTAAAGAAAAGCTCTCTCAAAAGTCTCTCGGCCCTGTAAAAAAAATGTTATACCCGCTTCATGTTGTAGAGGGCCCATTTCGAGCATTCATAATCAGGCTGCCAGCGCTGAAGGATGCTGCAGACGTGTTTGAGCATGGTATGCTTGAGGAACATCCAGTCGTCCTCGAGGGCCGATATGTCTTCACCGAAACCCTTCACTTCGGCCAGCACCGCTTTTTTTTCCTCGGGCGTGATGGCTTTTTTTATGTAGACCTTCCTCAGTATCTTCTGGCATTTCGAGACTCTCATCGGCTCGCCGGGGAATTCCTCTACGAGTTCGAGGTTCTCCGGCCCGAGTCCGTGCTGCTCGAGTATTGACTCGAGCTCTTCCCTGCGGCTTTCGGCGTCTATGAAGCCGCCCTGCGCTGTTCCCACTTCCTTAAGCTCCTTTGGTCAAAGGTTTTTCAAAGCCTTGTAAATTGACGAGAAGTCCTCGTCGCCGGCGTTTTTGGACATGGCGAGCGTGAACAGCTCTTTGGCGGCCCCGGCTGTGAAGACCGGAGCGTTCAACGAAGCGGCGAGCTCCTGTAAGTACTTGAGGTCCTTGCTCATGAGCGAGGTCTTGAAGTGGGGACTGAAGTCCTCTTTCAGGAGCTTGTCCTTTTTCGCGCTGAGGACTGCTGACGCTCCAGCGCCTTTTGAAAATATCTCAAGGGCCGTCGCCCTGTCAAGGCCCGCCTTTTCCGCCAGCACGGTCGCTTCCGCTATGGAAGCCATGAAGACCGCCAGCAGCATGTTGTTGACGAGCTTGGCTTTTGTGGCAAGCCCGGGCACGGCCAGGTAGAATATCTCGTTCCCTATTTTTTCGAGGTACGGCAGGGCCGCCTTGTAGACTGCTTCCGGGCCGCTGACGATTACCGTCAGGCTGCCGGTCATGGCCTGGACAAGCGACCCGGCCAGCGGGGCTTCGAGGTACGCCGCGCCTTTGGCGGCGAAGGCCGTATGGAAGTATTCGGCGTCAGTGAAATGGTTGGTCGTAGTGTCGATGATGGTCTTGCCTTCGAGGCCGCCAGAGAGGAGGCCGTCCTTGCGGCCCATTACGTCGCGCACGGATTGGCTGTCGAAGAGGTTGAGTATGACCGTGTCGGCCTTTGAAAGGACGGCGGCCGGGGTGTCGCAGACAATGGCGTCGAGACCGCGGGCCTTCACGAAGGTCCTGTTCCAGGCGTACAGCTCGACGCCTTCGGCGCGGAGCCTCGTTGCCAGCGCCTTTCCCATCTGTCCGAGCCCGATAAGTCCGGCCTTGAGGGGCATCTCAGTACCTTTCGTTATGTACCTTCTTCGGGTCGTACTCGCTGTCCTTGTGCTCCTTCAGTT
>CAJPFZ010000457.1 GCA_905339355.1 Burkholderiaceae bacterium | reverse complement strand
AAGGGCGAACACTGAACGGAGACACGCATGTTCCAAGTCACCCCCGCCGCCGCGCAGCAGATACGCGCCGCCGCTGCCCAGAGCGACGCAGCCGGGTTGGCGCTGCGCGTGGCCGCGCGCCAGATCGCCGACGGCTCGATCGAATACGGCATGGGCTTCGACACGACGCACGACGGCGACGTACCGCTGGAGCTCGACGGCCTCACCGTCGTCGTCGCGCCACCCTGCCAGCCGCTGCTCGAAGCAACCGTGCTCGACTGGGTCGAACTCGAGCCCGGCGAATTCGCCTTCATCTTCATTCCACCGGCTTCGCTGTCCGGCGACCCGCCTGCCCAGACCGGCGGCGCCTGCGGGAGCGGCGGATGCGGCAGCTGCGCGTCGCGCGGCAGCCATTGAGGAGAAGACCCGCATGAACATCCTGGTGGACCTCCCGTCCCTGATCGAGCGCCGCGCCCGCCCCGAGGGCGTCGTGCCCGGGCGCGTGTTCCTCGTCGGCGCCGGCCCCGGCGACCCGGACCTGCTGACGCTGCGCGCAGCGCGCCTGCTGGCGCAAGCCGACATCGTCGTCTACGACAACTTGGTCTCGCCCGATGTGATGGACCTGGTGGCACCGACCGTGCAGCGCATCTATGCCGGCAAGCAGCGCGACCACCACAGCATGCCGCAGGCCGAGATCAATGCGCTGCTGGTGCGCCTGGCGCGCCAGGGCCGCACCGTGGTGCGGCTGAAGGGGGGCGACCCCTTCGTCTTCGGCCGCGGCGGCGAGGAAATGCAGGTGCTGGCCGAAGCGGGTATCACGGTCGAGGTGGTGCCCGGCATCACCGCGGCATGCGGCGTGTCTTGCTATGCGGGCATCCCGCTCACCCACCGCGACCACGCGCAAGCCTGCGTCTTCGTCACGGGGCATCTCAAGGACGGCAGCGCCGGCCTCGACTGGGACGCGCTGGCACGCCCGCGCCAGACCCTGGTGATCTACATGGGCCTGGGCGCGCTCGAGGAGATCTGCGACCGGCTCGTCTCCCACGGCATGAGCCCCGAGATGCCGGCCGCAGTGGTGGAGAAGGGCACGACGCTGGACCAGCGCGTGGTCAGCGGCACGCTGCGCGACCTGGGCGCGCGCGTGGCCGCAAGCGGGCTCGAATCGCCATGCCTGATCATCGTCGGCGAGGTCGTCAAGCTGCGCGAAACGCTGGCCTGGTTCAACCCGCGTGAAGAACTCGCGTCCACCGCGTGAGGCGCGACGGGAGCTTCTCGGTCACGAATCGCTGCGGTACTCCACCGCAAACACCGCTGCCTCGACGCGCGAACTGAGGTTGAGCTTGGCCAGGATGTGCCGCACATGCAGCTTCACGGTGTCGTGGCTGATGTCGAGCGCCCGCGCGATAGCCTTGTTGCTCTCGCCGCGAGCCAGGTGTTCGAGGATCTCGCGCTCGCGCTCGGTCAGCGATCCGAACAGGTCGCGCTTGGCCGAGGTCTTCTGCCCCGATTGCAGGATCTGTGCGAGCTTGAGCGTCATCGCGGGCGCCACCACCAGTTCGCCGCGCGCCGCGCGCACGATCGAGTCGATCACGTCCTCGGGCTCCATGTCCTTGAGCAGGTAGCCTCGCACGCCGGCGCGCAAGGCAGCGGCGATGTCGTCCTCGGCATCGCTCATCGTGAGGATCACCACCGGCGTGTCGCAGCCCTCCGAGCGGATGCGCCGCAGCAGGCTCAACCCGTCGGTGGTCGGCATGCGCAGGTCGAGGACCAGCAAGTCGGGCTGGTGCTCGCGCAGCAGCGGCACCACCTGGTCGGGCTGGCCGGTGGTGCCCACCACCTTCACGCCGCCGCGATGCTCGAGCAGCTCGGTGAGGCCGTTGCGGCACAGGGCGTGGTCGTCGACCAGGGCGACGCGGACCTGCTTGTTCATGTCAGCCCCTCCCGCCGGACGATTGGATCCCGGCATTCGCCGCGATGACGGGACGTGGGGTGTCAATCATGAACTGCCTTGTCAGTTTGCGGGATCGTCAGCCGAACCCGCGTGCCGCCGCCCTCGCGCTCGCTCAGCTCGACGCTGCCGCCCATGCGCTGCGCGCGCTCCTGCATGATGTCGATGCCGAAATGGGTCTGCGTTCCGGCGGCGCTTTCGTGCGCCACCAATGCGATTGCCGCGATGCCCGAGCCGTCATCCTCGACGACGATCTCGATCGCTCTCGGCAACTGCCGGATCGCCAGCTTCGCCTGCCGCGCCAGCGAGTGCTTGGCGATGTTGGAAAGCGCCTCCTGCACGATGAGGAACACCTGCAGCTCCTGCTCCACCGACAGGTGGAGGTCGCTCACCGGCGAATCGAAGGCGAGCGCGATGCCGGTGCGCTCGAAGAAGCCGTGGGCGACGTTGCGCAGCGCGTGCACCAGCCCTTGCGGGTCCATGCGGGTTCGGAAGTGCGTCAGCACCTCGCGCAGGCTCGCATGTGCCTCGCCCACCGCGCGCTTGATGTCGCCGTAGTACTTGAGCGAGCGCTCGTCGTCGTGTTCGAGCATCGCGTCATGCAGCAGCGGCAGCCGCATCTTCATGTAGGCGAGCGTCTGCGCCACCGCGTCATGCACCTCGCCGGCGATCAGCTGGCGCTCGCTCATCACCGTGGCACGCAGGTGTTCTCGCTCAAGCTGCGCGTTGTGCAGCGCCAGTCCGAGCAGCTCGCCGATCGAGCGCAGCACGGCCTCGATCTCGGCACTGAGTTCGCTGCCCTGGTCGAAGAACAGCGTGCAGATGCCCAGCACGGTATCGCGGTGGCGCAGCGGCACCGCGAGCACACGATGGCAGCGCTGGCCGAAATAGCTCGACGCGCTGCGCTGCGCACAAGGCCGCATGTCGGCGCCCGTCGCCAGCGCATCGGTGTCGGCGGCTGCCCCGCAGATGCCGCAGTGGCGGTCGACCACCTGCTCGGCCGCCAGCACCTCGGGCGGCAGGCCGACCTCGCCGACCAGCTTCATGCGCTCGCCGTCGTCGGTCAGGATGCGCACCGCGCCGGCCTGCGCGCCGGACAGGCGCAGCAGCGGCACCAGAAAACGCGCGAGCAGCGTTTCGAGATCGCTGCCCGTCGCCAGGCCCGCGGTGATCTCGGCAAAGATGCCTGCCACCGGCAGCGGCGAGGCAACTGCGCGGGTGTCGGTGAGTGCGATCTGAGCAGGCATGTGATTTCGGGCGTCAGGGGCCAAGTTTGCGCCAAAGCGCCGCCCGCGTACACGATTGGAATTCAGACCTGGATCAATGCGCCATCGGTTTCGACCCGACTCGCGGCATTACCCAGAAGGGTTACGTTGGGATCACCCGTCCCGGCTATAGACGCTGCGCCGCGCCCTGCGCGCTAATACCGGCGAGACGGACGCACCCCACAGCTTGTCCGTGCAGCAGCGCTTCGGGCGTTGCCCAGAGCAGGACTTCGCCCATCCCGATGCGTGCCTCACCGATCCACGACCCCACCGTGCCGCCGCTGGCCGGTGCCGCCACCGAAAAGCGCGACACCACCTGCTACATGTGCGCCTGCCGCTGCGGCATCCGGGTGCACCTGCGCGACGGCGAGGTGCGCTACATCGAGGGCAACCCCGACCACCCGCTGAATCAGGGCGTGATCTGCGCCAAGGGCTCGTCGGGAATCATGAAACAGTACTCGCCGGCGCGGCTGACAACCCCGCTCAGGCGCAAGCCCGGCACTGAGCGTGGCGACGCGCAGTTCGAGGAGATCAGCTGGGACGAGACCTTCGCACTGCTCGAAGAGCGCTTGGCGAAGATCCGCGCCACCGATCCCAAGCAGTTCGCCCTCTTCACCGGTCGCGACCAGATGCAGGCGCTGACCGGCCTGTTCGCGCGCCAGTTCGGCACGCCCAACTACGCGGCGCACGGCGGCTTCTGCTCGGTGAACATGGCCGCCGGGATGATCTACACGATCGGCGGTTCGTTCTGGGAATTCGGCGGCCCCGACCTCGACCGCGCGAAGCTGTTCGTGATGATCGGCACCGCGGAGGACCACCACTCCAACCCGATGAAGATCGCGCTCGCGAAGTTCAAGCGAAAGGGCGGTCGCTTCATCGCGATCAACCCGGTGCGCTCGGGCTACGCAGCCATCGCCGACGAGTGGGTGCCGATCAAGCCTGGAACCGACGGCGCGCTGCTGCTCGCGCTGATCCACGAAATGATCGCGCTCGGCCTCTACGACCGCGACTTCATCGCGCGCTACACCAACGCGGGCCAGCTGGTGAACCAGGACGCGGCCAGCGACGAGTTCGGTCTGATGCTGCGCAACCCCGAGGGCGATGTCGTCAACCCGCTGCGTCCGCACAACTTCTATTGGTGGGACCGGCTGACGCACGCGCCCGTGGCCGACCACGCGGAAGGCGCCGACCCGGCCCTGCTCGGGCACTTCACGATGCCCGACGGCACGCCGGCGGTGCCCGCGTTCCAGCTCCTCGAAGAGCGCGTCAAGCCCTACACGCCCGAGTGGGCGGCCGAGATCACCGGCATTCCCGCGGCGACCATCCGGCGCCTCGCGCACGAGATGGGCATCACCGCGCGCGACCAGCGCATCGAGCTGCCGATCGCGTGGACCGACTGCTGGGGCCGCAAGCACGACTCGGTGACAGGCAACCCGGTCGCCTTCCACGCGATGCGCGGTCTGGCGGCGCACTCGAACGGCTTTCACACGGTGCGCTCGCTGGCGATCTTGATGTCGCTGCTGGGAACCATCGACCGGCCCGGCGGCTTTCGCCACAAGGCGCCCTATCCGCGTGCAGTGCCGCCCAACGCGCGGCCGCCCAGGGGCCCGGAGGCGGTGAAGCCTGGCACGCCGCTCAACGGGGCGCCGCTCGGCTGGCCCGAGAGCCCGGAAGATCTGTTTGTCGACGCGCATGGCGAACCGGTGCGCATCGACAAGGGCTTCTCGTGGGAGCACCCGCTGTCGGCGCACGGGCTGATGCACAACGTGATCACCAACGCCTGGCGTGGCGACCCGTACCGCATCGACACGCTGCTCATCTTCATGGCCAACATGGCGTGGAACTCGACGATGAACACGTCGGAAGTGCGCCGCATGCTCAACGACAAGCACGAGGACGGCGAGTACAAGATCCCCTTCCTCGTCGTC
>CAJPFZ010000456.1 GCA_905339355.1 Burkholderiaceae bacterium | reverse complement strand
GGCCTCGCGCATGCGGCGCTTGGCCGCGGCCTTGTTGCCCATCAGGCGGATCGCTTCGGGCGGCGGGCCGATGAAGACCAGGCCGGCCGCCGCACAGGCCTCGGCGAAGTCGGCGTTCTCGGAGAGGAAGCCGTAGCCGGGATGCATTGCCTGGGCGCCGGTGGCCCTGGCGGCGGCGATCAGGCGCTCGATGTTCAGGTAGGACTCGCGCGGGGGTGCCCCGCCGATCTCATAGGCCTCGTCGGCGAGGCGCGCGTGCAGGGCGTGGCGGTCGGCTTCCGACACGACGGCGACGGTGCGCAGCCCGCGCGCGCGACAGCTGCGGATGACGCGGCAGGCGATCTCGCCGCGATTGGCGATGAGGACTTTGGAGAACATCTCAGCGCCGCGGCAGCGTGCCCATGTACTTGCTGATGATGCCGAGCATCACCTCGTCGGCGCCACCGCCGATGGAGGACAGGCGGATGTCGCGGAATGCGCGCGAGACGTTGCTCTCCCACACATAGCCCATGCCGCCCCAGAACTGCAGGCAGCCGTCGGCGACCTCGCGGCCGAGGCGGCCGGCCTTGAGCTTGGCCATCGAGGCCAGCAGGGTGACGTCCTCGCCGGCGACGAGGCGCGCGGCGGCGTCGTGCACCAGCGCGCGCAGCGCCTCGATCTCGGTCTTCAGCTCGGCCAGACGGAAGTGCACGTACTGGTTGTCGAGGATGGACTGGCCGAAGGCCTGGCGCTCGCGCGTGTAGGCGACGGTCTCGCGCAGGATGCGGTCGAGCGCGGTCCACTGCGCGGCGGCGTACAGGCGCTCCTCCTGGAACTGCTGCATCTGGTAGGTGAAGCCCATGCCCTCCTCGCCGATGCGGTAGCGCTGCGGCACGCGCACCTCGTCGAAGTACAGCTGCGCCGTGTCGGAAGACCACATGCCGATCTTCTTCAGCTTCTTCGCCACCGAGACGCCCTTCGTCTTCATCGGCACGCAGATCAGCGTCTTGTTCTTGTGCGGCGCGCCCTCCGAGGTGTTGGCGAGCAGGCAGATCCAGTCGGACTGGGTGCCGCTGGTGATCCACATCTTGGTGCCGGTGATGACGTA
>CAJPFZ010000455.1 GCA_905339355.1 Burkholderiaceae bacterium | reverse complement strand
CGGGCAGGCGCTGTGGCCTGTCGCGGGCATCGTCACTGCCTTCACGCTCGCGCACTCGATCACGCTCGGGCTGGCCGCGATGAAGTGGGTGACGCTGGCGCCGAGCTTCATCGAGCCCGCGATCGCGGTCACCATCGTGCTGGCGGCAATCGACAACCTGCGGCCGATCTTCGGCGGCCGGCGCGCCCTCGTCACCTTCGCCTTCGGCTTGGTCCACGGCTTCGGCTTCGCCGGCGTACTGGGCGAGTTGCAGCTGCCGCCAGGCCAGTTCGTCTGGGCGCTGCTGCAATTCAACCTCGGCCTGGAACTCGGCCAGCTGCTCATCGTCGCGCTGGCGACGAGCGTGCTGTTCGCGCTGCGGGCGCGGCCCCGCTATCCGCGCTGGATCATCGCGGGCGGCTCGTATGCCGCGATGGCGATCGGCATGCTGTGGATCGTCGAGCGCACCGCCGAGCTTTCCTTGCTGCCGCTGTAACGATGTTGCTGCCATGCAAAGTTCAATCCACGCCGTCCGCGGCCAGCGCCGGGCCACGTTGAATCCTCAGCGCCCCAGCGGTGGCGGCGTTCAGGAGACTCGAATGAAATCGACCATCAGGTCCTTCGGTGTGGCCGGCGCGATCGTGCTGGCGGCGCTGGCAGCGGGCTGCGCCAGCCGGCCGACACAACAGGTCTACCAGCCCGTTCCCGGCAGCTACGCCACCACCCAGTACGGCGTGGTGCAGAGCATCGACACGGTGCGCGCGCAGAACCAGACCAGCGGTGGCGGCGCCATCGTCGGCGGCGTGGTCGGCGCGGTCGTTGGCCGCCAGATCGGAAGTGGTTCCGGCAGGGACGCCGGAACCGCAGTGGGCGCAGTCGCGGGCGCCATCATCGGCAACGAGATCGAAAAGAACAGCAAGAACCGCCACGACGTCTACCGCGTGACCGTACGGGTGGACCGCGGCGGGCTGCGCAGCTTCGACTATGCGCGGCTCGACGATCTGCGCATCGGCGACCGGGTACGCATCGAGAACAACCAGCTCTATCGCTGGTGAGCCGCGATCGGCGCAGGCTGAACTACAATCGCAGCTCCTCAAGAAACAAGGGCGAGAAAGGCATCATGGTTATGACACCGCGAACTACCACCCGCAGCACCTCGCTGTAGCTGGCCGCGGCTCGACCTGATCTTTCCTTTTCCCCTTCGACAAAGCGCGGCTCATCCCCGCGCTTTTTCTTTTGTTCCGGAGTTCTTCATGGTTTCGATTCAGTTGCCCGATGGGTCCCAACGCGACTACCCCGGTCCCGTGACGGTGGCCGAGGTGGCGCAGTCCATCGGAAGCGGCTTGGCCAAGGCGGCACTCGCCGGACGCATCGGCCGGGGCGATTCGGCCCGCGTGGTCGACACGAGCTTCGTCATCGACCGCGACACGCCGCTTGCCATCGTGACGGAGAAGGATCCCGCTGGCCTGGAGGTGATCCGCCACTCGACGGCGCACCTGCTCGCCTACGCGGTGAAGGAGCTGTTCCCCGACGCCCAGGTGACGATCGGCCCGGTCATCGAGAACGGCTTCTACTACGACTTCGCGTACAAGCGGCCGTTCACGCCCGAGGACCTGACGGCCATCGAGGCGAAGATGACGGAACTCGCCAAGAAGGACGAGAAGGTCGAGCGCCGCGTGCTGCCGCGCGACGCGGCCGTCGAGCACTTTATGAGCATCGGCGAGAAGTACAAGGCGGAGATCATCGCCAGCATCCCCGCCAACGAGGACGTGTCGCTGTACCGCGAGGGCCAGTTCGAGGACCTGTGCCGTGGGCCGCACGTGCCGAGCACGGGCAAGCTCAGGCACTTCAAGCTGATGAAGGTGGCCGGCGCCTACTGGCGCGGCGACCACCGCAACGAGATGCTGCAGCGCATCTACGGCACGGCCTGGGCGACGAAGGAGGAGCTGCAGCAGTACCTGCACATGCTCGAGGAGGCCGAGAAGCGCGACCACCGCAAGCTCGGCCGCGAACTCGACCTGTTTCACATCGACGACCACGCTCCGGGTGTCGTGTTCTGGCACGCCAAGGGCTGGTCGATCTGGCAGCAGGTCGAGCAGTACATGCGCGCCGTGTACCGCGACAACGGCTACCACGAGGTCAAGGGCCCGCAGCTACTGGACAAGAGCCTGTGGGAGAAGACGGGCCACTGGGACAAGTACCGCGAGAACATGTTCACGACGGAATCGGAGAAGCGCGACTACGCGCTCAAGCCGATGAACTGTCCGGGCCACATCCTCATCTTCAAGCAGGGCATCAAGAGCTACCGCGACTTGCCGCTGCGCTACGGCGAGTTCGGCCAGTGCCACCGCAACGAACCGACGGGCGGGTTGCACGGCATCATGCGGGTACGCGGCTTCACGCAGGACGACGGCCACATCTTCTGCACGGAAGACCACATCCTGCCCGAGTGCGTGGCCTTCACGACGCTGCTGCAGCAGGTCTACAAGGACTTCGGCTTCACGGATGTCATCTACAAGGTCGCCACGCGCCCAGACGCGCGCATCGGCTCCGACGAAAGCTGGGACAAGGCCGAGGCGGCGCTGATCGAGAGCCTGAAGCTGTCGGGCTGCGATTTCGCCATCTCGCCGGGTGAGGGTGCCTTCTACGGCCCGAAGATCGAATACACCCTCAAGGACGCGATCGGCCGCCACTGGCAGTGCGGCAC
Source organism: Burkholderiaceae bacterium (assembly GCA_905339355.1). Classification (GTDB taxonomy): domain Bacteria; phylum Pseudomonadota; class Gammaproteobacteria; order Burkholderiales; family Burkholderiaceae_C; genus Albitalea. Next base: position 13,570 of record CAJPFZ010000455.1, on the reverse strand, counting down.
GATGCAGGTCGATTTCTCGATGCCGAGCCGGCTGGGGGCCGAATATGTGGCCGAAAGCAGCGAGCGTTTGACGCCCGTCATGCTGCACCGCGCGATCGTCGGCAGCATGGAGCGCTTCATCGGCATCCTGATCGAGCAGCACGCCGGGGCCCTGCCGGCCTGGCTCGCGCCGGTGCAGGTGGTGGTCCTCAATATCACGGAAGCACAGTCAGAATATGCCCGGGAAGTGGTGAAATCGCTTCAAAAACAAGGGCTTAGAGTCGAATCCGATTTGCGCAACGAGAAAATCAACTATAAAATCCGCGAGCATTCGATGCAGAAGGTTCCGTTTCTCCTCGTCGTGGGTGACAAGGAGAAGGCCAACGGGGCCGTTGCGGTGCGCGCCCGGGGCAATCAGGACCTGGGTGTGATGCCCCTGGCAGACTTCCAAGCGAAGATCGCCGGCGACATCGCCCTCAAAGTGTGAAAACGCGCTGAGAGCCGGACGCGCAGTCGTTGTTATTGGATTCCGAACGGCCTTGGAGTCCGCTGAAAGGTCTGAACCATCGCTACTTTTGCTGATCGCCGTACTCCCAACGCGGAGCGCAAGCACCGCCTGAACCGGGAGATCATGGCACCGGAAGTCCGTTTGAACGGCGTCGAGAACGAGCCCTTGGGCATCGTTCCCATCCAGGAGGCTCTGCGCATGGCAGGCGACCTGGACGTCGATCTGGTGGAGATCGCGGCAGCCGCCGATCCCCCGGTGTGCCGGCTCATGGACTACGGCAAGTTCAAGTACCAGGAACAGAAGCGCGCAGCGGAAGCCAAGTCCAAGCAGAAGATCATCGAAGTCAAGGAAGTGAAGTTCCGCCCCGGCACCGACGAGGGCGACTACCAGATCAAGATGCGCAACTTGCGCCGCTTCATCGAGGAAGACGGCGACAAAGGCAAGGTGACCTTGCGGTACAGAGGCCGTGAAATCACCCACCAGGACATCGGCATGAGGCTCCTGGAACGCATCCGCGATGAGTTGGCGGATGTGGCGGTGGTGGAGAACATGCCCAAGCTCGAAGGGCGCCAGATGATCATGGTGCTGGCCCCGAAGCGGAAGTAGGAAGGTTCGTAGAGAGTTCAGCGGTTCGGTCTGGTCACCGGGCCGCTGCCAGAAGCGACTGAAGGCTTACAAGACGGCGAGTGTTTTGCCGGCGCCTGCAGCGCAAATCAAAAGGAGCAGTCATGCCCAAAATGAAGACCAAGAGCGGCGCGAAAAAGCGTTTCCGCGTCCGCCCGGGTGGCACCGTCAAGCGCGGGCAGGCGTTCAAGCGCCACATCCTCACCAAGAAGTCCACGAAGAACAAGCGCCACCTGCGTGGTGCGACTGCCGTGCATGAGACCGACATGGGCAGCATCACCAAGATGCTTCCCTTCGCTGGCCTCTAAACCGCTTCAAGGAGAAGATTCATGCCTCGCGTCAAACGTGGTGTAACCGCCCGCGCACGTCACAAGAAAGTTCTCGCTCTCGCCAAGGGTTACCGCGGCCGCCGCAAGAATGTATTTCGCATTGCCAAGCAAGCAGTCATGCGTGCCGGGCAATACGCCTACCGTGACCGCCGCACCAAGAAGCGTGTATTCCGCCAGCTCTGGATCGCCCGTATCAACGCGGCGAGCCGGGGCATGGGTATCACCTACAGCAAGTTCATGGCCGGCCTGAAGAAGGCGTCGATCGACATCGACCGCAAGGTTCTCGCCGACATGGCTGTCAACGATCCTGCCGCTTTTGGCAGCATCGTCGAGAAGGTGAAGGCCCAGCTCGCTTGATGTCGCCGCCGCGGGTTCGCCCGCGGCGCGACGAGCCCCGAAGGCGGCAACGCCGGAGAGGCAAGCTCCTCAAGGCCGACATTGTGTTCGGCCTTTTTTCATGTTTCCGACCCGATGAACGATCTCGATCAACTGGTGGCGCAAGCGCAGTCCGAATTCGCCAAGGCGCCGACGCCCGCGGAGCTCGAAAACGCCAAGGCGCGCTTCCTCGGCAAGGCCGGTCGCGTGACCGAGCTGCTGAAGGCGCTCTCCGCGTTGCCGCCCGAAGAGAAGAAGGCCCGCGGCGCGTTGATCAACGCGGCCAAGCAGCAGGTCGAGGCTGCGCTCACGGCGCGCCGCCATGCGCTCGCTGAAGCGGAACTCGACCAGCAGCTCAAGGCGGAGGCTCTCGACGTCACTCTGCCGGGCCGGCAGCGCGGCCTCGGCGGCCTGCACCCGGTGTCGCGCACGATGGAGCGCATCGAGGAGATCTTCGCGTCGATGGGCTTCGACGTCGCCGACGGTCCCGAGATCGAGACCGACTGGATGAGCTTCACCGCGCTCAACAATCCGGAGAACCACCCGGCGCGTTCGATGCAGGACACCTTCTACGTCGACATGAAGGACGCCGAAGGCCGCTGGCTCAACCTGCGCCCGCACACCTCGCCGATGCAGGTGCGCTATGCACGCGCCCACGCCAAGAAGTACGCAGGCCATGACCCGATGCCCGAGATCCGCGTCATCGCGCCGGGCCGCACCTACCGCGTCGACAGCGACGCCACGCACTCGCCGATGTTCCACCAGTGCGAAGGCCTGTGGCTGGGCGAGAACGTGAGCTTCAAGGACCTGAAGGTCGTGTTCGCGGACTTCTTCCGCCAGTTCTTCGAGACCGACGATCTGGAGCTGCGCTTTCGCCCGTCATTCTTTCCGTTCACCGAGCCCTCGGCCGAGGTCGACATCCAGTTCGGCCACGGCCCGCTCAAGGGGCGCTGGCTCGAGGTGTCGGGCTCGGGCCAGGTCCATCCGAACGTCGTGCGCAACTTCGGCCTCGATCCCGAGCGCTACATCGGCTTTGCTTTCGGCATGGGCCCGGACCGGCTGACGATGCTGCGTTACGGCGTCAACGACCTGCGCCTGTTCTTCGAAGGCGACCTGCGCTTTCTCAACCAGTTCAAGTAATCAAGCGGAACCAGCAAGATGCAATTCCCCGAGTCGTGGTTGCGCGAGTTCTGCAACCCGCCCCTCAATACCGCGGAGCTGGCGAATCTGCTGACGATGGCCGGCATGGAAGTGGAAGAGCTGCGCCCGGTGGCGCCGCCCTTCGCGAAGATCGTGGTGGGCGTTGTGCTGGCGGTCGAGCGCCATCCGAACGCTGACCGGCTGAGCGTGTGCCAGGTCGACGCCGGCACGGGGCAGACGCTGCAGATCGTCTGCGGTGCGCCGAACGTCAAGCCGGGCATCAAAGTGCCGACCGCGCTCGTCGGCGCCGAGCTGCCGCCGGCGGAAGAGGACGGCTCGCCGTTCCAGATCAAGCTGGGCCAGCTGCGCGGCGTCGAGAGCCAGGGCATGCTGTGTTCGGCGCGCGAGCTGAAGCTGTCCGAGGATCACGCCGGCCTGTTGGTGCTGGCTAGCGACGCACAAGTCGGGCAGGACATTCGCGAGCACCTCGGCCTCGACGACACGCTGTTCACGCTCAAGCTCACGCCCAACCTCGGCCATTGCCTGAGCGTCTACGGCATCGCGCGCGAAGTCGCTGCGCTGACCGGCACGCCGCTCAAGCAGCCTGCGTTTCCGCCCGCGCCGGTCAGGCACGACGGCAAGCTGCCTGTGCAGGTTGAGGCGCCCGATCTCTGCGGCCGCTTCTCCGGCCGCGTGATCCGCAAGGTCGACACGAAGGCGCAGACCCCGGCGTGGATGGTCGATCGTCTGGCACGCTGCGGCCAGCGCTCGGTCACGGCGCTCGTCGACATCTCGAACTACGTGATGTTCGAGTTCGGCCGGCCCTCGCACATTTTCGACCTCGACAAGATCAACGGCGGACTGGCGGTGCGCTGGGGCCGTGCCGGCGAGGCGCTGAAGCTCCTGAACGGCAACACGATCGAAGTCGACGAGACCGTCGGCGTCATCGCAGACGACGAGGCGGTGGAGTCGCTCGCCGGCATCATGGGCGGCGACCGCACGGCGGTGTCCGACGATACGAAGAACGTCTACGTCGAGGCGGCCTTCTGGTGGCCCGAGTCGGTGGCGGGGCGTTCGCGTCGCTACAACTTCGCCACCGACGCAGGCTACCGCTTCGAACGCGGCGTCGATCCGGCGCAGACGGTCGAGCACATCGAACGCATCACCCAGCTGATCATCGACATCTGCGGTGGCGAAGCAGGTCCGATGGACGATCAGATCGTCGCGCTGCCCGAGCGCAAGCCGGTCAGCCTGCGGGTGGCGCGCGCGGCCAAGGTGATCGGCATGCCCGTCACGCAGCAGCAGGCCGCGGGCGTCATGAAGCGCCTCGGCTTGCCCACCAGCGAGAGCGCGGGCGAACTGCAAGTCACGCCGCCGAGCTGGCGCTTCGACCTGCAGCTCGAAGAAGACCTGATCGAGGAAGTGATCCGCGTGCTGGGCTACGACAAGCTGCCCGACACGCCGCCGCTCGCGCCGGTGACGGCCAAGGCATGCAGCGAGGCGCGTCGCAGCCCCCATGCCCTGCGCCATCTCGCCGCGAGCCTCGGCTACATCGAGACCATCAACTTCAGCTTCGTCGAAGAGAAGTGGGAGCGCGAGCTCGCAGGCAACGACGACCCGATCCGCGTGCTGAACCCGATCGCGAGCCCGCTGTCGGTGATGCGCTCCAGCCTCCTAGGCAGCCTCGTCAACGTCCTGCGCCACAACCTCGCACGCAAGGCGACGCGGGTGCGCGTGTTCGAGATCGGGCGTGTCTTCAAGCGCAACGCCGCCGCCCGCGACGGCGAGCTGAGCGTGGCAGGACTCGACCAGCCGGCACGCATCGCAGGGCTTGCGAGCGGCCCGGCGGACAGCCTGCAATGGGGCAGCAAGGAGCGCCCAGTTGACTTCTACGACGTGAAGGGCGACGTGCAGGCACTGTTCGCCCCGAAGGCGGTCAGCTTCGCAGTGGCCGAGCATCCGGCGCTGCACCCCGGGCGCAGTGCGCGCATCGAGGTCGATGGCCAGGCCGTGGGCGTGGTCGGCGAGCTGCATCCGCGCTGGCGGCAGGCCTACGAGCTGCCGGTGGCGCCGATCATGTTCGAGATCGATCTGTCGGCGTTGCTGGTCCGCGACGTCCCGCGATTCGAGTCCATCCCGAAGCACCAGTCGGTGTTCCGCGACCTCGCTTTGATCGCCAAGGACACGGTGACGCATGAACTGCTGATTCAGGCAATTCGCGCCACGCCGACGCCACTCGTGCGCTCGGCCCAGCTGTTCGACATCTACAAACCCGCCATGGCGACAGCCGACATGGCGCCCGGCGAGCGCAGCATGGCGGTGCGCCTGGAATTGCTGGACGACGAGCACACGCTGACGGACGAGCGCATCGAGGCCGCCGTGGCACAGGTACTGGACAGCCTGGGCAGCCGCCTGGGAGTCCGGCTGCGGGGATAAGACATGGCCGACAACGACGAATCCCAAGCCGCTTCGCGCGTGCTCCTGCCGACCTTGGAGACGCCCACGCTGACCAAGGCGGAACTGGCCGAACTGCTGTTCGAGCGCCTGGGACTGAACAAGCGCGAGTCCAAGGACATGGTCGAGGCCTTCTTCGAGATCATCCATGCGACCCTGGTGTCGGGCCACGACGTCAAGATGTCGGGCTTCGGTAATTTCAACATTCGGCGCAAAGCGCCGCGCCCAGGACGTAATCCCCGCACTGGCGAGTCGATTCCAATCAAAGCGCGCAATGTTGTGACATTCCATGCCAGTCACAAATTGAAGGGGGTCGTGCAAGGCGACATACCTTCGGGAGAAGAGTTCGAGTAAAGTCTTAGCTTTCTCATCGGAACTTATTGATTTCAATGGAGAAAGCGCTTCCCGCCATTCCTGCCAAACGCTACTTCACCATCGGTGAGGTGAGCGATTTGTGCGGCGTGAAGCCGTACGTGCTGCGCTATTGGGAGCAGGAGTTCACCCAGCTCAAGCCAATGAAGCGCCGCGGTAACCGGCGCTACTACCAGCACCACGAGGTGTTGCTGATTCGCCGCATCCGCGAACTGCTCTATGAACAGGGTTTCACCATCAGCGGGGCGCGCAACCGCTTGTCCGAGGCCCATGCCTCGTCCCGGCATGAGCCGCCGGCGATCGACGGGCTCGATGTGGAGATCACCGAGTTCGTCGATGCGGTCGAAGTTGTCGACCTCGATGGTGCGGTGGCGCTGGCAGGCACAGGCGAGAACGCCAAGCCGGAGCGTGGCGAAGCGGTGTCGCTCGCCCAGATGCGGGAGGAGTTGATTTCGATTCGAGGTCTTCTGACGGTCTGAGCCTCGAGGAACGTCTTCAGGTACGGATATAATCCGCAATTCGTCGGGGTGTAGCGCAGCCTGGTAGCGCACTTGCATGGGGTGCAAGGGGTCGCGAGTTCGAATCCCGCCACCCCGACCATAGTTTCAGATTTCGCACTCCAGACCCCCTGGAGACCAAGAAGGTATCAGCGAAATCAAGTACTTAGCAGAGGCCCGCACGGGAAACCGTTGCGGGCCTTCTTGCTTCCGAACCCCGTTTACCTGGTCTCAGTGGTGGCCCGGCCTTGAGGGCACTCTGCCTCATGGAGTTGTCTTTGCCACATAATATGAAACTCTATGGTACAAATGCCGCATGCGCCGCTCGTCACCACGCTCTCAGCCTCTGTACGTCCCGTTCGACGGGCCGGTGAATACGCTCTATGCCGAACTCGGCGAACGCTCGCGGGCAGAGGAAGAGCTACTGCCGGGAACGCCCGGGACGCTCAGCTTGCGATCTCGCGGGGCGTCCGGAAACTACTGGTACCGCCGCTACTACAACCTGCCTTCGCAGTTGGCTGAGAAGCTGGTCTGCAGGGAAGATGACACGAGCGCCTACGAGCGGATGAGCCAGCGGATTGAGGCGGCGCGCTGGCTCGAGGAGCATGTGAGCAACCTTCGCAAGCTGGGTTTCCAGGTCGCGAACAAGGACGTGGCCCGCGTGCTCGTCGAGATGCACAACAGGCGCTTGTTCGCGGCGGGGCTGGTGATGGTGGGAACCCTCGCGTTCATGGCGTGGCTGAACGAACTCGGCATACGAACGGTCGCCTCAAGTACCCAGGACCTTGACCTGGCAAGGCGTCAACCTCTAAAGCTGGCCATGGATGCGCCGTTGCTGGACACGCTGAACGCGACAGATATCGAGTTTTTCGAGATTCCTGGACTGCGCCCCGATGCTCCCCCCACCTCGGCCAAACGGCCTGGCAAAGATGGTCTGCGAGTCGACCTGCTCACCAACGGCCCGGAACTCGGACACAGCGTACCGGTGCCGGAGCTGAACTGGCACGCACAGACGATTCCGCACTTCGACTACCTGCTGCATGACCCCCAGCAAGCGGCCATGCTAGCCGGAGGCCATTGCATTCCAGTACAGCTTCCGAGCGCCATGCGCATGGCCTGGCACAAGCTGTACTCGAGCACGCGCCGTACCGCGGACCGAGCCAAGGCCGAGAAGGACCTGCGTCAGGCGGCGGTGCTGTTAGCCGCACTGGTCGAACGTGACTCTGCCGACCTTGCGGCAAGCCTCGCAAAGGCACCCGAAGACCTGCTGCACGCGGTGCGCAAGCGCCGGCCCGCGCTTCAGGAGTTGCTGACATCTCACCCCCAGGCCCAGGAAGAGGTTCGCAATGCCGTGGAACGTCTCGGGTAGCTGGACGCATTGGCAGCCGCGCTGCGGGAGTTCAACACTTGCACTGCTTCGCAGGCGGAAGCTTGCCGAGTGCCCGGCACAATCCCGCCACCCCGACCATTGAAATCAACGGGTCCGCTTCCGCATGGAGCTGAGCCGAGGGCTGACAAGATTTCCTGAGCGTCGGCTCTAAAAGTACGCGTTAACCCTTAGATTTGCTGCAGCGCAAAAACACATGCGGGTTAACCCCTATAGTTGGCCCATGCACAAACGGTGCGGCAACACGGGGAAATAGAAATGAGAAATCCTGCTTCCACCCTTCGGACGGGCGTGGCCGACATGCTGGGCGGCGCGCTGTTGCAGGTCTTTTTCCAACCGGTGCAGGACGCGGGCATTTGGGCACGACCCGCGGAAACTTCCGCCCCGAGCCGCCAGCCTGGCCTGATGGCGCGGCTGTCGGCTTACCGCGCCGAGCGCCAGCGGCAGCGCGACATCGCCGAAGTCAGCGCGATGGCCCGCCGTTACGAACACACCATGCCGGCACTGTCGGCAGAACTGCAAGCCATCATCGGTCGAGACATCGGCTGAGCGGCCCCATCAACCAAGCTCGAAACCCACGCGCCAAGGCGCGGCACGAGGCTCCATCATGAACATCACGTTCGAATCCTTCCCCCGCCACAGCAGCCAGGCCGCCGCGCAACTGCGCGCCGCTTTCGCCGCCTCACTCCGCCGGTTCGGACACCGGGTCTGGGACGCGCTGGAAGCCTACGGCGAAGCCCGGGCCCGCCCCCAGTTGCTCCAGATTGCGAGCCGGGTGGCCATCACCGACCCCGAACTCGCGGCGCGCATCCGGCAATCGGTCGCCAGGTCTCGCTGACGGCTCCACGGCACCAGGGCGGATGCCGATGGACCCGTATCAGGGCTGTCTCGTGGCCTTGCTCGGCGCGAGCGACCGGGCGCTGATCGTGGCGCACCTGCACGCACTCGACATGGAGGACCGGATCAACCGCTTCTGCTGCGTGACCACTGACGAGTCGATCGAGCAGTACGTGAACGGCATTCGCTTCGGGCAGGACATCGTGCTGGGCACGCTGGCCGAGGGCAGGGTGGTCGGCTTCGTCCACGCCCCCGTTTTCGACGAAGGGCGCGAACGGGTCTGCGAGATCGGCATCTCGGTGGACGCGGGCTTTCGCAAGACGGGCATCGGCAAGCGGATGCTGCAGGCGAGCATCGCGACGGCCAACAGCCTGCAGATCCGGCGCGTCTACGTGCAATACATGACGAGCAACGGCCCCATGGCGGCGCTCGCGCGCAGCGCCGGCGGCCGGCTCGAGCGAGACGGATCCGAATCGTCGGCCGTCTTCGAGGCCGAGGCGCCCGTGCTCAGAGGCGGCAAGCCGTGCCGCGCTCGCTCCCTGGGGCTCGAAGCGGTTTCCTAGAGGCCCTGGATTCTGGCGGGCCGTTGCTGCGGCGCGGCAATGTTGGCGTTAGTCTCCTGGAATTCCCGGAGCCACCATGACCACCCGCCTGTCCGTCCCCAAGGAGAAACTCAAGTTCGTGCTGCTCGAGGGCATCCACCCCTCGGCCGTCGAGGCGCTCCAGCATGACGGCTACACCCAGGTGGCGACGTCGCCGAAGGCGCTGGCGGGCGAGCCGCTGATCGAGACGATCCGCGATGCGCATTTCCTCGGTATCCGGTCGCGCACCCTGCTGACCGAGGAGGTGCTCGCGCAGGCGCCCAAGTTGACGGCGATCGGCTGCTTTTGCATCGGCACCAACCAGGTCGACCTGCGCGCGGCGATGTTGCGCGGCATTCCGGTCTTCAACGCGCCGTTCTCCAACACACGCAGCGTGGCCGAGCTGGTGCTGGCCGAGATCATCATGCTGCTGCGTGGCATACCGCACAAGAATGCCGTCTTGCACCGCAACGGCTGGGTGAAGAGCGCCGCGCACTCCTATGAAGTGCGCGGCAAGACGCTCGGCATCATCGGCTATGGCCACATCGGCACGCAGATCGGCGTGCTGGCCGAACAGCTTGGCATGTCGGTGGTCTTCTACGACATCGAGACCAAGCTGCCGCTGGGCAACGCACGCCAGCTCCCCAGGCTGCCGGCCTTGCTCAAGGTCGCCGACGTGGTGAGTCTGCACGTGCCCGAAACGGCAGCGACGCGCAACATGATCGGCGCGGCGGAACTGGCGCAGATGAAGCCCGGCAGCCACCTGATCAATGCGTCGCGCGGCACCGTCGTCGACATCGACGCGCTGACGGCGGCGCTCGACAGCCAACACCTGCAGGGCGCGGCTATCGATGTTTTTCCGATCGAGCCCCAGGGCAACGACGCCCGCTTCGAGTCGCCGCTGACTCGCTTCGACAACGTGCTGCTCACGCCGCACATCGGCGGCTCGACTGCCGAAGCGCAGGAAAACATCGGCCGGGAAGTGGCTGCCAAGCTGATCCGCTACAGCAACAACGGCTCGACGGCCTCGGCCGTCAATTTCCCCGAAGTCACGCTCCCCGAGCACACCGGCCGCTGCCGGCTGCTGCACATCCACCGCAATGTGCCGGGCGTGATGGCGCGCGTCAACGAGCGCTTCTCATCGGCGGGCATCAACATCGCCGCCCAGTACCTGCGCACCAACGACGACGTGGGCTACGTGGTGATCGACGTGGACACCAGCGCGAGCCGCGTCGCGCTCGACGAACTGTGCTCTATTCCCGGCACCATTCGCTGCCGCGTCTTGTACTGAGCGCCAGACCGCTCGCGCCGCTTCAGAACGCGCAGGCGCCGCCGAAGACCGGGAGTGGGAACACTCGCGTTCCTGCCCCACCATGCTCGGCGAAGCCACCTCACCGCCAGATCACGACAGCCTGTCGGCTCGCAAGCCGCTCGACGCCCGACGGCGTGCGAGAGGGGCGTCGGTGTGGCTGCGGCTCAGGCTCGCGCTGCTGACTCGCGACCGGCGGCAGCAGATCCGCCTCGCGCAGTCGGGCCTGGCCAACCTGCTGATGCTCGGTTGCGTGGCGATGCTGCATCTGCTGAACGCCTACGGCATCACGGATCAGCGCTACATCTGGCCCTGGACCCTGATGTCGGTCGGCAGCATGGTGGCGGTGTTCGCGTTGATCCGCAGCGGCCGGGTGATGCACTGGCAGGATCCGTCGCTCACGTTCCAGCAGATGTTCTTCGCGATCCTCTGTGCGGCAACGGGGTATTGCATCAGCGGCTCGGAGCGGGGGGTGCTGATTCCGATCCTCGCGGTCGTGCTGATGTTCGGCATGTTCGGCATGACGCAGCGGCAGGTGCTCGTCGTGGGTGTCTACACGCTGGCCGTGTTCGGCGCGGCGAGCCTGTACTGGATGCTCGGGCCCGAGGCCGGCGAGCCGGCGGGCCCCGAGATTGCCAGGCTGATGATGGTCGCGATCGTGGTCGCCGGGGTGGTCGTGCTCACCGGCAGGCTGCACGGCATGCGCGAGCGTTCGCGCCAGCAGCGCGCGGCGCTGTCGATCGCGCTCGAGCGCATCCGCGAACTCGCCACGCGCGACGAGTTGACGGGCTGCCTGAACCGGCGCGCGATGCTCGAGCGCATGGCCGAGGAGTCGCTGCGCTGCGTGCGAAACAACACGCCGATGTGCCTCGTGCTGATCGACCTCGATCACTTCAAGGCCGTCAACGACGAGCATGGCCATGCTGCCGGCGACGCCGTCTTGCGCGGCTTCGCCGAACTCGCGCACGGCCAGCTGCGCGGGATCGACGTGCTCTCGCGCTGGGGTGGGGAGGAATTCCTGCTGATGTTGGGCGGCACCGGCGCGCAACAGGCCGAACTGTGCGTCCAGCGGCTTCTGACGGGCTTGGCCGTCACCCGCTTCCCGGGGTTGCCGGCCGGCATGCGGATCACCTGCTCGGCTGGGCTCGCCGAGTGCCGTGGCGGCGAAAGCATCGTTTCCGCAGTCGAACGCGCCGACCAGGCGCTGTATCAGGCCAAGAACGAAGGGCGCAACCGCCTCGTCTGCGCGTGACTTCTGCGCGCTGGTCGCAAATCCTGGCATGAACTTCGCTATTCCCTCGCAAGCGGTCCGAATCCAGGTTCAGGATCGTGGGAAGCGAGCCCCGCGAGGCCGCATTTGTTCTTCGGAGTTCACATGACTGACAAACAACGTCACCGCCGCACCCGCGCGCCGAACGGCTATCTGCCCAACTGGCTGCTGTTCGTGTTCTTTGCCTGCGCCGTCGGCGTGGCCAGCCTGGCGCGCAACATCGTCTGAGGCCATCGGCCAATCACCGCGTGCGCCGCATTGCCGGCGGCGCAGACAGGGCTTGAGCGCGCGATTGCTGCGCCGGCCCAAGCAAGCAGGGATACTCGCCAGTGCCCGGGCAGCACAATGCGAGTCATGACCGAGACCTCCCGCTTCTTCAATCTCTACAGCCACGGTTTTGCGCGTGTCGCCGTGGCGGTGCCGGCGAACCGCATCGCCGACCCAGCCCACAACGCCGAGCAGACCTGCCGCATGATGGCCGAGGCCGCGCGGGCGGGTGCCGCGCTCGTGGTGTTCCCGGAACTTGGGTTGTCGGCCTACACCTGCGACGATCTCTTTCATCAGCAGGCGGTGCTCGATGGCTGCGAGGCGGCGCTCGCGAAGGTTCTCGAGGCCTCAGCCCAACTGCCGCTCGCTGTCGTCGTCGGACTGCCGGTGCGCGTGGAGCAGCGGCTCTTCAATTGCGCCGCGGTCGTGCAGCGCGGGCGTCTGTTGGGCATCGTGCCCAAGACCTACCTGCCCAACTACGGCGAGTTCTATGAAGGCCGGCAGTTCAACCCGGCGAGCAACGCCGTGTCCGACGAGGTCGAGCTGCTCGGCTCGCGCGTGCCGTTCGGCAACCGGCTGCTGTTCGAAGCGCAGGACGTTCCGCTCCTGCGCTTCCATGTCGAGATCTGCGAGGACGTGTGGGTGCCGATCCCACCCTCGTCGTATGCCGCGCTCGCCGGCGCGACGGTGCTCGTGAACCTGTCGGCCTCCAACATCACGGTGGGCAAGTCGGCCTACCGCCATCGCCTGGTCGACATCCAGTCGGCGCGCTGCATCTCGGCCTACCTGTATTCGTCGGCCGGCCTCGGCGAGTCGACCACCGACCTGGCCTGGGACGGCCAGGCGCTGATCTACGAAAACGGCGAGCTGCTCGCGGAGTCGGCACGCTTCTCGAACGACTCCCACATGATCACCGGCGACGTGGACCTGCAGCGGCTGCAGCACGAACGCATGCGCATGACGAGCTTCGGCCACGCCGCGGCGCTGCACCGCGAGCACATCGCCGCGTTCCGCCACGTGCCTTTCGAGCTCGACCTGCCCGACCAGCAAGAGCACCTGCCGCTGCGCCGCGAGGTGCCGCGCTTCCCCTACGTGCCGGCCGATCCGCGCAGCAAGGACGAACGCTGCCACGAGGTCTACAGCATCCAGGTGCAGGCGCTGCTGCAGAGGCTGTCGGCCACCGGCATCGACAAGCTCGTCATCGGCGTCTCCGGCGGGCTCGACTCGACCCATGCGCTGCTGGTCTGCGCCAAGGCAATGGATTTGCTGGGGCTGCCGCGCACCAACATCCTCGGCTACACGATGCCCGGCTTCGCGACCAGCACGCGCACGCTCGACCAGGCGCTGCGGCTGATGCAGGCGGTGGGCTGCAGCGCGCAGCAGATCGACATCCGGCCGAGCTGCGAGCAGATGCTCAAGGACCTCGGCCATCCCTACGCCGACGGCCAGCCCGTGCACGACGTGACCTTCGAGAACGTGCAGGCTGGCGAGCGCACCAGCCACCTGTTCCGCCTCGCCAACTTCCACCGCGGCATCGTCGTCGGCACCGGCGACCTGAGCGAGCTGGCGCTCGGCTGGTGCACCTACGGCGTGGGCGACCACATGTCGCACTACAACGTGAACGCGAGCGTGCCCAAGACG
>CAJPFZ010000454.1 GCA_905339355.1 Burkholderiaceae bacterium | reverse complement strand
CCCAAGGGCCTCGGGCTCGGTCTGGAAGCGCTGCTCGGTCCCCGCGTCAAGGAAGCTGGCGACGCCGCCGCGGCGAACGAACCGGGTCCCGCCCATTCGCTGAAGCTCGAACAGCTTCAGACCGGCAAGTACCAGCCTCGCACACGCATGGACGAAGGCTCGCTGTACGAGCTGGCCGAAAGCATCAAGGCGCAGGGCATCATGCAGCCGGTTCTGGTGCGGCCCGTCGGCGGTGAGCGCTACGAAATCATCGCCGGCGAGCGGCGCGTGCGTGCCGCGCGCCTCGCGGGGCTCGACGAGGTGCCGGTGCTCGTCAAGGACGTGCCCGACGAAGCGGCCGCCGCGATGGCGCTGATCGAGAACATCCAGCGCGAAGACCTGAATCCACTCGAAGAAGCGCACGGCATCCAGCGCCTCGTCACCGAGTTCAAGCTGACCCACGAACAGGCCGCGCAAGCGGTGGGCCGCTCGCGCAGCGCTGCGAGCAACCTGCTTCGCCTGCTGAATCTGTCGGAGGCGGTGCAGCAGCTGCTTATGGCGGGCGACATCGACATGGGCCATGCCCGCGCGCTGCTGCCGCTCGACGGCGCGCAACAGGTGCTGTGCGCCCAGCAGATCGTGGCCAAGAAGCTCAGCGTGCGCGACGCCGAGCGGCTCGTGGCCAAGACCGGCTCGTCGCGGCAGAAGCCGTTGCTGCGGGTGCACTCGGAAAAGCCGCGCGACTTGAGGCGCATCGAAGAAGAACTCTCGGATGCGCTGACCGCGACGGTCGAAATACGCGTCAAGAAACGCACGCCGCACGGCGAGCAGGGCGAAGTGGCCATCGCGTTCAGCTCGCTGGACGAACTCAACGGCCTGCTCCAGAAGCTCGGCCTGTCACGAAGCTGACGCAGTTCGCGGCCATCAACGCGGCGCGCTCGACACGCGATGACCGCATTTCCCCCAAAGGAACTTTTGCACATCCGGACATCTCCCTGGGATGCGGGGCTGGCGTGCCGCCGCGCAACTGGAGTATCGTGAAGGCACGGGTCTTGCTGAATCGAAAAGCAGGCCGAAGAAACGAACTGTCGGGCAGGGAACCCTCATCTTCGTGCTTCAGGTCCTGCGGAGTTGAGCGAAGCTTGCATCACGCACTGCGCTGACACGCAAGGAAAGCTCTGATGGAGCCCATGAGCCCAGGCAACGGGTCGGACTTCATCAGAACTTCCCAAGGCGGTGACGAGGGTGGCGCCTTCGTCGCACGCCGACCAGATCCTGGAGGTCAGCATGGATGTGATCAGCCATTTCGCCGCTCGCTTCGAGCGCACCCGCGAAGAAGAACTCTCGCTTGAAGAGTATCTGGCGGAGTGCAAGAGCAACCCGTTGGCGTATGCCACCGCCGCGGAGCGCATGCTCAAGGCCATCGGCGAGCCCCAGACGATCGACACGCGCAACGAGCCGCGCCTGTCGAGGATCTTCGCCAACAAGGTCATCAAGGTCTACCCCGCCTTTGCCGAGTTTTACGGCATGGAAGACGCGATCGAACAGGTCGTCTCCTACTTCCGCCATGCCGCGCAGGGGCTGGAGGAGCGCAAGCAGATCCTCTACTTGCTGGGCCCGGTGGGCGGCGGCAAGTCGTCGATCGCGGAGCGGCTCAAGCAGCTGATGCAGGAGGTGCCGTTCTACGCGATCAAGGGGTCGCCGGTGAACGAGTCGCCGCTGGGCTTGTTCGATGCCACCGAGGACGGGCCGATCCTCGAAAAGGAATATGGCATTCCGCGTCGCTACTTGAACCGTATCCTGTCACCTTGGGCCGTGAAGCGTCTGGAGGAGTACGGCGGCGACATCCGCAAGTTCAAGATCGTCAAGCGTCACCCCTCGGTGCTCAAGCAGGTCGCGATCGCCAAGACCGAGCCGGGCGACGAGAACAACCAGGACATTTCGTCGCTGGTCGGTAAGGTCGACATCCGCAAGCTCGAGACCTACGCGCAGGACGACCCTGACGCCTACAGCTACTCCGGCGGGCTGTGTCTCGCGAACCAGGGTTTGCTCGAGTTCGTCGAGATGTTCAAGGCGCCGATCAAGGTGCTGCATCCGCTGCTGACGGCAACGCAGGAGGGCAACTACAAGGGCACCGAAGGTTTCGGCGCAATCCCGTTCGACGGCATCGTGCTCGCACACAGCAACGAGAGCGAATGGAAGGCGTTCCGCAACAACAAGAACAACGAAGCCTTCCTCGACCGCATCTACATCGTCAAGGTGCCGTACTGCCTGCGCGTCTCCGAAGAGGTGAAGATCTACGAGAAGCTGCTGCGCGGCTCGTCGCTCGCCCACGCCACCTGCGCGCCCGGCACGCTGAAGATGATGAGCCAGTTCGCGATCCTCACGAGGCTGAAGGAGCCGGAGAACTCGTCGCTCTATTCGAAGATGCTGGTGTACGACGGCGAGAACCTGAAGGACACCGATCCGCGCGCGAAGAGCTACCAGGAGTACCGCGACTACGCCGGCGTCGACGAGGGCATGAGCGGCATCTCGACCCGCTTCGCGTTCAAGATCATCTCCAAGGTCTTCAACTTCGACAGCACCGAGGTGGCCGCCAACCCGGTGCACCTGATGTACGTGCTGGAGCAGCAGATCGAGCGCGAGCAGTTCGCGCCCGAGCTGGAGCAGAAGTACCTTGCGTTCATCAAGGAGCACCTGGCCACGCGCTACGCCGAGTTCATCGGCAAGGAAATCCAGACCGCCTATCTGGAGAGCTACAGCGAGTACGGCCAGAACATCTTCGACCGCTACGTGACCTACGCCGACTACTGGATCCAGGACCACGAGTACCGCGACACCGACACCGGTGAGGTGTTCGATCGCTCGGCGCTGAACGCGGAACTCGAGAAGATCGAGAAGCCGGCCGGCATCAGCAACCCGAAGGACTTCCGCAACGAGATCGTCAACTTCGTGCTGCGCGCGCGCGCCAACAACCAGGGCAAGAATCCGGCGTGGACGAGCTACGAGAAGCTGCGCACGGTGATCGAGAAGAAGATGTTCTCCAACACCGAGGAGCTGCTGCCTGTGATCAGCTTCAACGCCAAGGCGAGTGCCGACGAGGCCAAGAAGCACGAGGACTTCGTCACCCGCATGGTCGAGAAGGGCTACACGCCCAAGCAGGTGCGGCTGTTGTGCGAGTGGTATTTGCGCGTTCGTAAGAGTTCGTGATGCCCGGGCAGTAACGCAAGAAGGGGCGCATGTTGCAGCAGATCATCGACCGGCGGCTGGCGGGCAAGAACAAGTCCATCGGCAACCGCGAACGCTTCCTGCGCCGCCACAAGGACCAGATCCGCGAGGCGGTCAAGCGCGCAGTCGATGGGCGCGGCATCCGCGACATCGCGCAAGGCGAAGACATCCACATCCCCAAGAAGGACATCAACGAACCGGTGTTCGGCCATGGGCAGGGTGGCAAGCGCGAGATGGTGCATCCGGGCAACAAGGAATACGTGCGCGGCGATCGCATCGAGCGTCCCAAGGGCGGGGCGGGCGGTGGCGGCGGCAGCCAGGCGAGCGACTCGGGAGAAGGCGACGACGACTTCGTCTTCCACCTGACCAAGGAAGAGTTCATGCAGGTCTTCTTCGACGACCTGGCCCTGCCCAACCTCGCGCGAACCACTCTGGCCGAGACGCCGGAGTTCAAGACCCACCGTGCGGGCTTCTCGAGCGACGGCACGCCCAACAACCTGCATGTGGTGCGTTCGATGCGCGGGGCGATCGGCCGGCGCATCGCGCTCGGCGGTGACTCGCGCAAGGATTTGCGGCGCCTCGAAGAACAGTTGCTGCTGCTCAAACGCGAACCTTCGTCGCCGTCGCTGCTGCATGAAATCGCCGAGATCGAGAAGGAGATCGAGGTGCTGCGAGCCCGCCTGGGCCGCATCCCCTATCTCGACCCGATCGACCTGCGCTACCGCAGCCGGGTGCGGGTGCCCGTGCCTACTGCCAAGGCAGTGATGTTCTGCCTGATGGACGTGTCGGGCTCGATGGACGAGGCGCGCAAGGACCTTGCCAAGCGCTTCTTCATCCTGCTGTACCTGTTCCTGACGCGGCACTACGAAAAGATCGACATCGTCTTCATCCGCCACCACACGCAGGCGCAGGAGGTCGACGAGGAGAACTTCTTCCACTCCACCGAAACCGGTGGCACGGTGGTGTCGAGCGCGCTCGTGCTGATGGAAGAAATCGCGCGTGCGCGCTACCCGACGAGCGAGTGGAACATCTACGGTGCCCAGGCGAGCGACGGCGACAACTGGCACCACGACAGCGGCCGATGCCGCGAACTGCTTGCCCACAGCATCCTGCCGCTGTGCCGCTACTTCGCCTACGTGCAGGTGGCCGAGGAAGAGCAGAACCTGTGGGACGAGTATTCCGCGCTGGCCGCCGAATCGAAGGCATTCGCGATCCGCAAGGTGACCGAAGCGTCGCAGATCTACCCGGTCTTCCGCGAGCTGTTCAAGAAGGAAGGGGCGGCGACGACATGACACGCAAGAACGCCACGGCGGCCACTGTCGCCCCGGACCCGACACCGGACCTCTTTGGTTCGAGCCTGGCCGAAGGAAGAGGAAAGAAGGTCCGCGTGACACGTGCCGCCGACGTCGTCACGCCGCCGCGCGCCGCGCAGCCGCTGCCGGCGCCCAGCGACTGGTCGTTCGAGCTGATCGAGCAGTACCACGCCGTCATCAAGCAGACCGCCGAGCGATTCGGCCTGGACACCTATCCGAATCAGCTCGAGATCATCACCGCTGAGCAGATGATGGACGCCTATGCCTCGGTCGGCATGCCGGTGAACTACCGGCACTGGAGCTACGGCAAGGAATTCATCTCGACCGAGAAGAACTATCGACGCGGCCACATGGGGCTCGCCTATGAGATCGTCATCAATTCCAACCCCTGCATCAGCTACCTGATGGAGGAGAACACGATGGCGATGCAGGCACTCGTCATCGCGCACGCGGCCTATGGCCACAACAGCTTCTTCAAGGGCAACTATCTCTTCAAGATGTGGACCGACGCGTCGTCCATCATCGACTATCTGGTCTATGCGAAGAACTTCGTCGCCGAATGCGAGGAACGCCACGGCGTCGACACGGTGGAGGCGACGCTCGATTCCTGCCACGCGCTGATGAACCACGGCGTGGATCGGTACCGGCGGCCGAGCAAGCTCTCGCTGGCACAGGAGCAGGCGCGCCGCGAGGAGCGTGAAGCCTACGCGCAGCGCCAGATCAACGACATGTGGCGCACGCTGCCCAAGAAACACCGCGGGCCCAAGGACAGCGACGAGTCGCCCGCACGCCGATTCCCGGAGGAGCCGCAAGAGAACCTGCTCTACTTCATCGAGAAGAACGCGCCGCTGCTCGAGCCGTGGCAGCGCGAGATCGTGCGCATCGTGCGCAAGGTCGCGCAGTATTTCTACCCGCAACGCCAGACGCAGGTGATGAACGAGGGCTGGGCAACGTTCTGGCACCACCACCTGCTCAACACGCTGTACGAAGACGGCCACCTGACCGACGGCATGATGATCGAGTGGCTGAAGTCGCACACCAACGTGATCTATCAGCCGCCCGTGGGGCACCGTGCCTACAGCGGCATCAATCCGTATGCGCTGGGCTTCGCGATGTACACCGATCTCAAGCGCATCTGCGAGAAGCCGACCGATGAGGACCGGCAGTGGTTCCCGGAGATCGCCGGCGCCGACTGGCTCGAGACGCTGGACCATGCGATGCGCAATTTCAAGGACGAGAGCTTCGTCGGCCAGTACCTGTCACCCAATCTGATGCGCGAATTCCGGCTGTTCTCGATCGTCGACGACGAGAAGGAAAGCGAGCTGGAGGTGGCGGCCATCCACGACGAAGCCGGCTACCGCCGCGTTCGCGAGTCGCTGGCGCACCAATACGACCTGGGCAGCCGCGAGCCGAACATCCAGGTCTGGAGCGTCAACACCCGCGGCGACCGCTCGCTGGTGCTGCGCCACACGCAGCACAACGACCGGCCCCTGCACGAGAGCGCTCAGGAGGTGCTCAAGCATGTCGCACGGCTGTGGGGCTTCGGCGTGCACCTCGAAAGCGTCGACGGCGGCGGCAGCGTGACCAAGCGCTGGTCGGTTCCGGCGCCGCACTGACTCCGCGCTGAGGCCGGAGCCAAGCCCGCCCAGTCGGTAATTTGGCGCGCTGCGCGGCGTGGTTACGCCGCTGTTACCACCCTACGCGGCGCTCGCCTCGCACCGACATGCAAAAATTGGATGTCGGCGAGGACTTCCAGGAATAAATTTCCGGCTCCTGTCGTCTGCGCAAGGTTGGCAGGCGTTGGTTCTGCTCGTCGCCGCGCTCCCCGCACGTCCCATCCATCGATTCGAGTCAGGCAGTAAGGTATGAAGATTCTTGGCATCGAGCTCAACAAGCCCTCGTTCAACGAAGTCACGGCGTCGGCCATCATGGCGGCTGGGTTGTGGCTGGCTTGTGTGGCCTTGTGGCGTGTCAGCGAGCAACCGATGGACCGTGTCGAGGCCGGCGGCGCGCTGCTGGTCATCTTCTGGGCCTGCGTGGGCGTGCGCATGGGCATCCGCTTCGACAAGGGCCTGCGTCACGTGGCCGCCAACATGCTGTGCGCCGGCGTCATCCTCGCCGTCTACCACGCGATCGCCTCGATCCTCGTCTGACGCCCACAGGCGGCGTGCGCCGCCCCGCCGCAGGACCCTCTCAGCGTCCGGCGCTCCAGCTGAAGATCTTCCCCGGGTTCATGATGTTCTTCGGGTCGAGCGCCTGCTTGACCGTTCGCATCATGTTCACCGCGCCCGCGCCGGTTTCGCTGACGAGGAAATCCATCTTGTGCAGCCCGATGCCGTGTTCGCCGGAGCAGGTGCCGTCCAGCCGCAGCGCGCGCCGGACCAGCTGAAGATTGAGCCGCTCGGCGGTCTCGCGCTCTTCGGGAATCGCCGGGTCGGTCAGGTAGGCGACGTGGAAATTGCCGTCCCCCACATGGCCGACGATGTAGTACGGCAGTCCTGAAGCGTCCACCTCGGCGACGGTGTCGAGCAGGCACTCTGCCAGGCGCGAGATCGGCACGCAGGTGTCGGTGGTGACGGTGCGGCAGCCGGGCTTCGTCTGCGCCCCGGCGAAGTAGGCATGGTGCCGCGCCGTCCACAGGCGGCTGCGTTCCTCGGGTGTCTCCGCCCATTCGAAGGCCATTGCGCCGTGCTCGTCGGCGATCTGCTGCACCGTGGCGATCTGCTCTTTCACGCCCGAGGGCGTGCCGTGGAACTCCATCAGCAGCATCGGCCCCTCGCGCAGCGACAACCGGTCGTGCCGGTTCACCGCGCGCACGGCGTTGGTGTCGAGCAGCTCGCAGCGGGCGATAGGCACGCCCATCTGGATGATCTCGATGGTGGTCTGCACCGCGTCGGCAATGCTCGGAAAGCTGCACACGGCCGCCGACACCGCCTCGGGCTGCGGGTACAGCCGCAGCGTGATCTCGGTCATCACGCCGAGCGTTCCCTCGCTGCCGACCATGAGCCGGGTGAGGTCGTAGCCGGCGCTGCTCTTCTTGGCGCGTGTGCCCGTGTGGACCACCTCGCCGCCGGCCGTCACGACGGTCAGCGCCAGCACGTTTTCCCGCATCGTGCCGTAGCGCACTGCATTGGTGCCGCTGGCGCGCGTTGCGCTCATGCCGCCGATGCTGGCGTCCGCGCCCGGGTCGATGGGAAAGAACAGGCCGGTATGGCGGATTTCGTTGTTGAGCTGCGTGCGGGTCACGCCGGCCTGCACGGTCACGGTGAGATCTTCCGGCTGGACCGACAGCACCCGGTTCATGCGGCTCAGGTCGACGCTGACGCCGCCTTGCACGGCCAGCAGGTGACCCTCCAGCGAGGAGCCAGCGCCATATGGGATCACCGGCACGGCATGCTGGTCGGCCAGTGTCACCACCGCCGCTACCTCCTCGGTGCTTTCGCAATACACCACCACCTCGGGCGGCGGCACGTCGAACGGCGATTCGTCGCGGCCGTGTTGCTCACGCACCGCCAGCGCCGTGGAGCAGCGCTCGCCGAAGCGCGCCTTCAGCGCCTCCAGCATGGCAGGCGGCACGGGCCGTGGTTCGAGCGTCGGCAGGAGGTGGGCGGGGATCGGGGCATTCATCGCGTTCTCCATCGGCCGATGCGTTCGGGGATTGTAGGCAGCGCGCTGCGCTAGCATCCGGGTCATGGCCAATCGACTGTCCCAGATCGCAACGCGCACCGGCGACGACGGCACCACCGGCCTCGGCGATGGCCAGCGTGTTTCCAAGGATCATCTGCGCATCCAGGCGCTGGGCGACGTGGACGAGCTCAA
>CAJPFZ010000453.1 GCA_905339355.1 Burkholderiaceae bacterium | reverse complement strand
GGCGCGTTCATCGTGTCCAGCGGAATGGCCGCCCACAGCAGCAGCGACACGCCGACCAGCACCGCCGCCACCACGATGCCGACCAGCGACAAGGCGTGCAACGCCGCGCGCTTCTTCCATTGGCTGGTGACGGCGCCGACCTCCTCGGCAACCAGTTCCGAATAGGCCTCGACATGGTCCGCGAGCATTTGCGGTTCCGATACGAGCAGGCGAAACAGAGGATGGATCATGGCGGCGACCCGGTAGGGTGACGAACGGGTTCACCGGAAGACCGGTGAACCCTGTTGGCGTGTGCTTCGGCGCGCGCTCAGTAGCGGTTGCGATTCAGCAAGGTGATCAGCGCCATCAGTGCCGCGCCGGCGGCCGCTGCGATGAGGATGGACTTGACAGGCTCGTCCTTGATGTAGCCCACCGTGGCGTCGGACGCTCGCAGGGCGCGGTCCTTGACGTCGGCGGAGCGGTCGCGCATGGCGTCGGCACTGCGGCGCGCCAGCTCCTCGGCCTTGGCGGCGACGCGGTTGAGCACCGGCGCGGCCTGGTCCTTGAGCCCCTGAGCCTTGTCGGCCAGCGAGTCCAGGGCCTCGTGGCCCGCAAGCTGCGTCGACTTGATCGCCGAGTCGGCGCTCGCGGCCGCCTGGTCGCCGAGGTTGTTGGTGGTTTGGCTGAAGGGCTTGGTGGTGGCAATCATGGGGAGATCCTTTCGGGGAGGTGGAGGTGGGCGCGAGCGAACGGCAGTGGCGCGAGCGTCACTACGGTTTTCTGATCAGGCCGAACAGGAAGCTGGCCACCGCAAGAACGGCAAAGAGCACGAAGAGGATCTTTGCGATGCCGGCGGCGCCGGCGGCGATGCCGCCGAAGCCGAACAGCGCTGCAATCAATGCGATGACGAAAAAGATGACGGCGTAACGCAGCATCTGCGGTGTCTCCTCCTGGTATGCCGGGCAGCGCGAGCCGTCCCGGCGGCCGGGTCGAACTTGAGCCGGTTCGATGGACAAAGCTTAGGGACAACGCGTGCACTGCACCATGAGAGGCGCACCCGTCACGCTGTCGGCGCGATCAGCACGCGTGTGTAGGACCAAACCCACGTGCGGGCGAGGCATGCGCCGATCCGGCGCCTTCTGCACGGGCGCCGAAGCCGCTGGCCGGTCAATCGGCGAGCGGCAGGAAGGCGCGAATGGCTGTACCGCGGCCCGGCGTCGATTCGAGGGTGAACCTGCCACCCTCGGCCTCGACGCGATAGCGCATGCCGAGCAGGCCGTGCGCCGAGCTGCGGCGCTGGGCGGTATCGAAACCGACGCCGTCGTCGCGCACCGAGATCTCGGCTGCGCCGTCGCGCGGCGCCAGCACCACCTCGACGCGCTTGGCCTGTGCATGCTTGGCGATGTTGGTGAACGCCTCTTGCACCAGGCGATAGGCGGTCAGCTCGACGGCGGGCTTCAATGCCACCGTTTCGAGGCGGCACTCGACGGCGATGCCCGACCGCTCGGCGAATTCACCTGCCTGGATCTCGAGCGCGGCGAGAAGCCCCAGGTTGGCGAGAGACGATGGCCGCAGGTCTTCGATGATGCGCCGCTTCAGCGCGATGCCGTTGTTCAGCAGTTCGTTCAGGTGCGTCAGCCGCTCGGCCGCCTCGGGCGCGGCGCTGCCGAGGCGCGACTTGATGCGCGCCACGTCGAGCTTGGCGGCCGTCAGCAGCGCACCCAATTCGTCGTGCAGCTCGCGGGCGAGGCGGCTGCGTTCGTCTTCGCGAGCGGTCTGCAGGTGCTGGGCGAGTTCGGTCAACTGCGTCGTGCGGCGAGCCACTTCGTGCTCGAGCTGGTCGCGCTCGGCCTCGATGGCTTCCTGCCGCTCCCGCCTGTGCGCCTCGAGCGCGGCGGTCTGGCGCAGGTACATGGCGAGGGCGAGCAGGCTGATCGCGCTCATCGCAGCCACGCCGATGCGGTTGAGCAGCAAGGTCCGGTAGACGTCGTCGCGGCCGGCCGCTTCCTTGCGGGTCTCGTCGGCGAGCAATTGGTCCGACACGCCGCGGATCTCGTCCATCTGCTCCTTGCCGATGTCGGTCAGCAGCACGGTTCGCCAGGCCTCCGAGCGGCCTTCGTCGTAAAGCTGCATCGTCGCGTCGAGTTCGGACAACTTGTTCTGCACCAGCGTG
>CAJPFZ010000452.1 GCA_905339355.1 Burkholderiaceae bacterium | reverse complement strand
CAGGTCCCATTGCGGCACCACCCCCGCATGCACCATCAGCCACCCTTGATCGTGCACGGCGAGCCGGTGCTGTCGCAGCCAGGCGATCCATTCGTCGCGCTGCGGCGAGTCGAGGATGTCGGCGATGGTGTCGTCGCCATGCGCCGGCCGCACGCCGTGCGCGACGGCCAGCAGGTGCAGGTCGTGGTTGCCGAGCAGGCAGGTGGCGGCGCTGCCCAGAGCGCGCAGCCTCTTGAGCGTTGCCAGGCTTTGCGGGCCGCGGTTGACGAGGTCGCCGAGCACCACCACGTGATCGCGCGAGGGCGAGAAGCCGATTTCGGTCAACAGCCGATCGAAGGCATCACAGCAGCCCTGGACGTCGCCGACGATGTAGTGCATAGGACTTTCACGGGGGGAATGGCCCGTCCGAAGCGGTCGCGCCGTCGTGCGATTCTGCTACGCTAGCCCGCTTCTCCCCACGCACGCCCCGCATGGACGTTGCCTTACTTGTATTCCTCATCCTCCTGAACGGCATCTTCGCGATGTCCGAGATGGCCCTCACGGCCAGCCGAAAGGCGCGGCTGCAGGTGATGGTCGAAGCGGGCGAGGGCGGCGCGCAGGCCGCGATGGACCTGCACGACAACCCGACCAAGTTCCTCTCGGTGGTGCAGATCGGCATCACGTCGATCGGCGTGCTCAACGGCATCGTGGGCGACGCCGCCTTCTCCGAGCCGTTCTCGCACTGGCTGGTCGCCAACTCGCCGCTCGAACAGCGTGGCGCCTCGATCGCCGCCACCGCGATGGTGGTGATCACGATCACGTTCTTCACCATCGTCTTCGGCGAGCTGGTGCCCAAGCGGCTCGGCCAGATCTACCCCGAGACGGTGGCCCGCCTGGTGGCGCCGCCGATGGAGTGGCTCTCGCTGATCGCGCGGCCCTTCGTCAAGCTGCTGTCGGTATGCACCGAGGGCTCGCTGCGGCTGCTGGGTATTCGCGGCGGCGTCGGCCGCTCGGTGACGGAGGAGGAGATCGCCGCCAGCCTCGAAGAGGGTTTGGACGCCGGCGTCATCGAGGAGCAGGAGCACCAGATGGTGCGCAACGTGTTCCGCCTGGACGACCGCCAGGTGGGTTCGATGATGATCCCTCGCGCGGAAATCGTTTGGCTCGACGCCGCCGCGAGTTCCGACGAAGTGCTGCAGGTCCTGAGCAACGAGGAGCATTCCCGCTACCCGGTGTGCCGCGGCGGGCTCGACGACGTGCTGGGCATCGTGACGGCGCAAAGCCTGCTGCAGCAGCTGATGCAGGGCCGGCCACTGTCGCTCAGCGAGAAGCTGCAGGCGCCGGTGTTCGTGCCCGAGACGCTGTCGGGCATGGAGCTGCTGGACCACTTCCGCGCGTCGGGCGCGCAGCTCGTCTTCGTGGTCGACGAGTACGGAGAGGTGCAGGGCGTGATCACCGTGCGTGACGTGCTGGAGGCGATCACCGGCGAGTTCACGACACCGGCGTCCGAAGACTCGTGGGCGGTGCAGCGAGAAGACGGCAGCTGGCTGTTCGACGGGCTGATCCCGGTGCCCGAGCTGAAAGACCGGCTCGACCTGAAAGAGCTGCCGGAGGAAGACCGCGGCCGCTACAACACGCTTGCCGGAATGATCATGCTGCTGCTCGGCCGGCTGCCGGCCACCACCGATTCGGTGGAGTGGGAAGGCTGGCGTTTCGAAGTGGTCGACCTCGACGGCAAGCGTGTCGACAAGGTGCTCGCGCGCGCCATGCCGCCCGACGCCGCATGAGGCTTCGCGCTGTGCGCCGCCTCGCATTCACCAGGAGTTCCATGTGATCAATTCCGCCCTCTACCGCGAACCGGTGCTGCTCGATTCGAAGCTTCATCGCCACAAGAGACTCAAGGGCCTGAGCGATTTCGGCGTGACGCGCAACATGCACGCCGTGTTCCTCACGGCGACCGAGTTCCCGCAGGCCGCGCTCGACTTCCCCATCATCTTCATCAACACCGGCGAGCGGCTCGACAGCGGCAAGCCGATGGTGTCGCCCGTGGCGCTCATGGGGCTCACGGCGGGAGAAAACCTGCGCGTCACCGCCGAAGGGCGATGGGACGCGCGCTACCTGCCGGCATTCATCCGCCGCTTTCCCTTTCTCACCGCGGGGGTGAAGGGCAGCGACGCGCCCGGAGTCTTCGTCGACGCCGCGTGGAGCGGCTTCAGCGACACCGAGGGCGAGCCGCTGTTCGACGAACAGGGCCAGCCCACCGCGGCGCTCAAGCGCGCGATCGACTTCCTGAAGCGGTTCGACGACGAACAGCAGCGCACGCGCCGCTTCTGCGTACGCCTGACCGAACTCGACGTGCTCAAGGAAATGCAGGCCGACGCCACCATGCCCAGCGGCGAGAACATCAAGATCGAGGGCTTTCTGACGGTCGACGAGGAGAAGCTGAACGCGCTGCCCGATCCGGTCGTGCTGGAGCTGCATCGCAACGGCATGCTGATGCTGCTGCAGGTGCATCTGATCTCGCTGGCCAACGTGCGCGACCTGGTGGAACGCAAGGCGGTTCGCATGGCGGCGACGCCGTCCACTGCGACGGCCTGATCAGAGGCATTCCGCCGAAAACGCGCCGCGCCTCAGCGCGCCGGCCACCCCAGCTGCTGGGACAGCGCCTTTGCGTGGCGCCTCAGCAGCGCGGCCACCGCGCCGTCGAAGCGCGAGTCGAAGATCGCCGAGGGGCCGATGGCGGTGAGGGTCAGCACCAGCTTGCCGGCGAGATCGAAGACCGGTGCAGCCATGGCGCTCACGCCTGAGACCGCAGCGCCGAGCACGCGGCTCACGCCTTGTTCGCGCACCCGCGCCAGCTCCGTCGCGAGCTCGCTGTCGATCTCCGGCTTGAGCCTGGCCGGCACGGCGCGGCCCTGGCGCCGCAGCTCGGCCGCTTGCTCGTCGGCCAGCGCCGCAAGCACCGTCTCGCGCGGCAGGTGCGCGGCGAACATCAGCCCCGAGGCGGTGCCGCGCAGCGTCAGCACGGAGCCGTGCCGCATGTTCACGTGCACGTCCGACGGCGGCTCTTCGATGCGCACGATGGTCGCGCCGCGGGTGCCCCAAACGGCGATCGCCACCGTGTGGCCGATCGCCTGCGCCAGCTCCGGCAGCACTGCGGTGGCCAGCCGCACCGGGTCGAACTGCTGCAGGCTGATCAGGCCCAGCTCCAGCGCCAGCGGGCCCAGCCCGTAGCGCCCGCTGCCTTCTTCCTGCGCGATCAGGCCCAGCTTGCCGAAGCTCACGAGGTAGGGATGCGCCTTGGCCGGCGGCATGCCGGCCTCGCGCGCCAGGTCTTTCAGGGCCATGGTGCGGCCGCTGTGGGCGAGCGCCAGCAGCAGTCGGCCGCCGACCTCCACGCTCTGGATGCCTCGCGGGCCGCGCGAGGCGGCGGCGGGGGCGGCTGCGTGGGGCTTGCGCGAGGTTGCCATGGCGGCATTGTACG
Source organism: Burkholderiaceae bacterium (assembly GCA_905339355.1). Classification (GTDB taxonomy): domain Bacteria; phylum Pseudomonadota; class Gammaproteobacteria; order Burkholderiales; family Burkholderiaceae_C; genus Albitalea. The sequence goes on along the minus strand of CAJPFZ010000452.1, from coordinate 35,925 downwards.
TAAACGAATCGATTACACATTGACAAACGAGAAGGGATAAGATGCGCGCACTGCCCTCGCTCCGTCATCCCGGCTTTGGCCCGTCATCCCGGCGAACGCCGGGATGACGGCGCGGCGCGGCGGCAACCAGTCAATGTGCAACGCGATTCGCTCGAGGCTCACCTCATGGCCACACCCACTTCAGCAGCCCCTTACCAATCAGGCTTCGGCAACCAATTCAGCAGCGAAGCCGTCGAAGGCAGCCTGCCGATCGGGCGCAACAGCCCGCAGAAGGCGCCGCGCGGCCTGTACGCCGAATTGCTGTCGGGCACCGCGTTCACCGCGCCGCGGGCGCTCAACCTGCGCACCTGGCTGTACCGGCGCCGGCCCTCGGTGCTGTGCGGCGCCTACGAGCCGATCGAGCAGCCCTGGCTGAAAACCGGCAGCAAGGGCGGTGTGGCCGCGCCGCCCAACCCGCTGCGCTGGAATCCGATCGCGATTCCGCAGCAGCCGCTGGACTTCGTCGACGGCTTGCGCACCGTCGTCGTCAACGGCGACGCCGACGCGCAGACCGGCATCGCCGCCCACCTCTACCTCGCCAACCGCTCGATGGACCGCAAGGCTTTCGTCAACGCCGATGGCGAGATGCTGCTGGTGCCGCAGCAGGGCGCGCTGACCCTGACCACCGAACTCGGCGTGCTGCAGGTGGCTCCCGGCGAGATCGCCCTGCTGCCGCGCGGCATGGCTTTCAGCGTGGCGGTCGACGGTCCGTCGCGCGGCTATGTCTGCGAGAACTACGGCGCGCACTTCAGGCTGCCGGAACTCGGCCCGATCGGCAGCAACGGCCTGGCCAATGCGCGCGACTTTCTCGCGCCGACTGCCGCGGTAGACGATCGCCCCGGCGCCTGGCAGCTGGTCAAGAAATACGGCGGCGCGCTCTGGTCCGCGCCGGCCGATGCCTCGCCCTTCAACGTGGTCGCCTGGCACGGCAACCTGGTGCCGTTCAAGTACGACACCGCCAACTTCATGACGATCGGCTCGATCAGCTTCGATCACCCCGACCCCTCGATCTTCACGGTGCTGACCTCGCCATCGGACACGGCGGGCACCGCCAACTGCGACTTCGTCATCTTCCCGCCGCGCTGGATGGTGGCCGAGGACACTTTCCGCCCGCCCTGGTACCACCGCAACCTGATGAGCGAGTTCATGGGGCTGGTGCACGGGCAGTACGACGCCAAGCCCGAGGGCTTCAAGCCCGGCGGCATGAGCCTGCACAACTGCATGGTGCCGCACGGGCCCGACACCGAGGCCTTCGAGAAGGCGTCGAGCGCCGAGCTCGCGCCGCACAAGCTGGACGACACGCTCGCGTTCATGTTCGAAAGCCGCTGGCGCTTTCACCCGACCGAGTTCGCGCTTGGTTGCGGCGCGCTCGACACGGCCTATGCAGACTGCTGGCGCGGGTTGAAGGACAACTTCCGATGAACGGGCTCGACACCACGCACGACCCTGCGCTGCGCAGCTGGGTGAACTCGGCCAACGACCCGGCCAGCGAGTTCCCGATCCAGAACCTGCCCTACGGCTGCTTTCGCCGCCTCGGCGAGGACGACGAAGCCTGGCGCCTCGGCGTGGCCATCGGCGACCAGGTGCTCGACCTTCGCGCGGCGCTGCTCGCCGGCTTGCCGGTCGAGCCGATGCTGGGCACGCACACGCTCAACCACTTCATGCTGCTCGGGGCGACGCGCTGGCACAAGACGCGCCAGGCGCTGAGCCGCGCGCTTGCGGCCGGCAGCGAGTCGCAGGGTGCGCTGCAAGCCTGCCTGGTGCCGCGGCGCGAGGTGGAACTCACGCTGCCGTGCAGCATCGGCGACTACACCGATTTCTACACCGGCATCCATCACGCGACGACGGTGGGCAAGCTGTTCCGCCCCGACAACCCGCTGCTGCCCAACTACAAGTGGGTGCCCATCGGCTACCACGGCCGCTCGTCGAGCATCCGCACGAGCGGCCATGCCTTCCATCGGCCGCTGGGCCAGACGGCGGGCGAGAGCGGCACGCCACGCTTCGGCCCGACGCAGCGGCTGGACTACGAACTCGAACTCGGTGTCTTCGTCGGTTCGCTGAACCACCTCGGCGAGCCGCGCACGATGGCGCAGGCCGAGGCCGACTGGTTCGGCCTGGTGCTGCTCAACGACTGGTCCGCGCGCGACGTGCAGGCCTGGGAGTACCAGCCGCTCGGACCCTTCCTCGCGAAGAACTTCGCGACGACGATCTCGCCGTGGATCGTGACGCGCGACGCGCTGGCACCGTTTCGCGCGCCTTTCGTTCGCCCCGAGGGCGATCCGCAGCCGCTGCCCTACCTCGACTCTGCCGCCAACCGCGAGCACGGCGCGCTTGCGATCACGCTCGAGGTGTGGCTGCAGACGCCATCGATGAGCGAGCCGCACCGTCTCACGCGCAGCAACTTCCGCGACGCCTACTGGACGGTGGCGCAGCTGCTCGCCCACCACAGCAGCAACGGCTGCAACCTGCAGCCTGGCGACCTGCTGGGCAGCGGCACGCAGTCGGGGCCCGGGGAGGGCGAGGGCGGTTCGCTGCTCGAGCTGACGCACGGCGGCAAGCAACCGATCGTGCTGCCGAACGGCGAATCGCGCGTCTTCCTGCAGGACGGCGACACGGTGATCTTGCGCGGTGCGGCCGAGCGCGAAGGCTGCCGGCGCATCGGCTTCGGCGAGTGCCGCGCCACGGTGCTGCCGGCGCGCGCGTTCACGGCCTCGTAAGACCCGCTGCCTGGGCGATCAGGCCCCTTGGCGGCGAGTTCGTTGCGCTCGTCGCGTTCGTCGCAACGGACGCTTCGCAGCGGCGGTCTTCGCTTGCGCCAGCTGCTGCCGGGCAGCGTCGAGTTCGCGGCGGCTGGCGGCCAGCGCCTCGAGCGCGCTTCGCAGCTCGGCGCGCGAGGGGTCGGCGTCGGCCGCCGGCGCGGCGAGGCTGTCGGCGACCCGGCGCGCCTCGATGCACGCGATATCCCAGCTCCAGCATCTGCGATGGTGGTCGAAGGCGATCAAGCCCTGCGCGTGCAGCTCGCGCAGGACGCGGTGGCAGTCACGCGGATGGCCGTGTGTTTCGTCGAACACCCACCGCGCCAGCGCGGTCGTGCGTGAGGGTTCGCAGTGCAGTGTGTCGGCGAGCAGCCGCTCGATGTCGGCCGGGCGCAGCGGCCGCAGCGTCAGCCGCTGCAGCATCGCGCCACGACGATCGAGACGCGACAGCAGCGCTGCCAGCGGGTGCCCGTCGTACAGGTCGTCGTGGCGAAAGACGGCGATCAGCAGCAGCCGCGCGAGTCGGGGCCCGGCGAGCAGCGGCTCGATGAAAGCGAGGTTCGTGCCGTCGGCCTGCTGCAGGTCGTCGAGCACCAGCACCTGGGGATGCGCCGCGCTCGCATCGCTGTCGTGCAGCACCTGGGCGATCTGCTCTTGCGAGCCGGCGGTGCACGCGACCCACGCGAGGTGCGCGCCGCGCGCGGCCGCATGCGCTCGCAGGTCCTGCACCAGCGCCGTCTTGCCGACACCCGCATGGCCGCAGACCAGCATCACCTCGGTGCGGCCGTCAGCTGTCACACGGTCGACGGCGTGCCGCAGCAGTCGCTGTTCGGCGCCGCGGCCGCAAAGGCGGTGCGACGGCAGGAAACGGTCGCTGATGTCGTCCGTGCCGAGCACGAACGGTTCGAGCCGCTGGCCGGCTTCCAACGCATGAAGGCAGCGGTGCAGGTCGTGCAGCAGGCCGTGGGCGCTCTGGTAGCGGTCTTCGGGCATGGGTGCGAGCAGTTTGGCGACGATGCCCGCCACCGGCTCGGCCAGGCCGGCATCGACCGCGCCGCCGACCGGCTCGGGTCCGCCGAGCATGCGCCGCATCAGCAGGCCCAGCAGATAGAAGTCGCAGCGGTGATCGGGCTCGCGGATCAAGCTGCCGGCCTGCTCGGGAGCCTGGTAATGCGCATCGGTCGCACTGCACGGCAGGTCGGCTGGATCGGCCAGCAGCACCGCATCGGCAGAGGACGACAGACGCAGCGCGGCAGGCCGCAACCGTCCGTGCCAGCGCCCGGTGTCGTGCAGCATCCCCAGCGCTTGCGCTGCGCCGGCGGCGATGCGCAAGCCGCGCACGAGCGGCAGGCGCCCGCGCGCGAGGAGTTCGTCCAGCCGCTCACCCGCGGCGGCCCGCACCAGTGGCGGCACGCTCATGTCCACGCTGGCTCCCTTGTGTCACTCGTCGAACGGTCGGGCCTCGCGCCCAGCGGGGCCGATCGCGCCCCGCAGGCAAAGGATTTCTCTCACCCTGTTTACGGCTGGAAACGGCAGAAGTTGAGCGCCGGATTCGGACGTCCGCCGCGCGTGCAGCAGTTCACGCGCGTGCGGGTGTGCCTTGCCTGGCCGCGCCCGGCGACACGCCCATGACCCGTTTGAAGGCGCGGCTGAAGGCGGCCTCCGACTGGTAACCCAGGCGGCTCGCCAGATCGGCGAGCGGCGCATCGCTTTCCTTCAGGCGCGTGAGCGCGACATGCATGCGCCAGCGCGCCGCGTAATGCATCGCAGGCTCGCCGACGAGCTGCGAGAAACGTGCCGCGAAGGCGGAGCGCGACATCGCCACTTCGGCGGCGAGGGAGGCCAGTGTCCACGGCCGGGCCGGGTCGCGGTGGATCAGCGCGATGGCGCGGCCGATCTGCTTGTCGCGAAGCGCGCCGAGCCAGCCGGTCTGCGCGGCCGGTGCCTGCGCCATCCAGGCGCGGATCGCCTGGATCACGAGGATGTCCGCGAGGCGCGTGATCACGGTGTCGCCGCCGGGCCGCAGGCTGCGCGCTTCCGTGGCCATGAAACGCAGCGTGGTGTGCAGCCATTCCGACTGCGACGCGTCCGAGCCCTCGATGACGATCGCCGCCGGCAGCAGGCGCAGCAGCGAATGCGCGGCAGGGTGGTCGAAGCGCACCACGCCGCACACGAGGTTCGCGGGTGTACCGCCGCCGCCATGGCGCAGGATCGCGTACCGCTCGCTGACGTGTTCGTGCGGAAGGTCGAACAGCTGCGCTGGCGCCACCCCCGGCGCGCTGCCCAGCCGATGCCCCTCGCCATGCGGTATCAGCGCCAGGTCGCCGGCCTGCAGAAGACGCGGCGCCTCGCCCTCGATCTCGAGCCAGCAGCTTCCGGCGGCGACGACGTGGAAGCTGAGCCAGTCGGTTCGCGGCATCGCCACGCTCCACGGCGCGCTGAACTCCGAGCGCACGTAGAAGGTGCCGCTCATGCGCAGGAAGTGAAGCGCTTCGCCCAATGGGTCTGCCGGCGCGAAGGCCTGGTCCTTGTCGACGAGTTTCATGCGGCCAGTATCGGCGGCCCGCACGCAGGTCGTCCAGGCATGCTGGACGATCGGGCATGAAGCAGCGACTCGCGGGCATTGAGCGGGCAGCGCGCCGCGCCGACAGTGCAGCCTCTCGCAACCACTTCGGAGTACAGACATGGACATCGCCGTGATGGGCGCCACCGGACACACCGGCGCCAAGATCGCCGCCGCATTGCTCGCCGCAGGCCACCGCGTGCGCGCGCTCGCACGCTCGGCCGGCAAGCTCGCCGCGCTCGAGCGCGCAGGCGCGCAGCCGTTCATCGGCGACATCGCCGACGCCGATTTCCTTGCCCAGGCCTTTCGCGGCGCGGACGCGGCTTACACGCTGCTGCCCACCGACCGGCGCGCGATCGACTACGCGGCGCAGCAGACTCGCGAGGGCGAGGCCATCGTGCAGGCGCTCGGGCGCAGCGGCGTGCGCCGCGTCGTCTTCCTGAGCTGCCTCGGCGCCGAACGAGAAGAAGGCACCGGCCTGATCGCCGGGCTGCATGCGCAGGAAGAGCGGCTCAAGCAGTTGGCCGGCATCGATCTGATGCTGCTGCGCCCGGTCTCCTTCTTCGAGAACTTCCACGACGCGCTGCCGGTGATCCGTGAGCTCGGCGTGCATGCCGACGCGGTGGCCGCGCAGCTCGCGGTCCCGATGATTGCTACACGCGACATCGCAGACGCAGCGTCGCGGGCGCTGGCGTCGCAGGACTGGCACGGCGTGCAGGTGCGCGAGCTGCTGGGGCCGCGCGACCTCAGCCACGATGAGGCCGCGCGCATCCTCGGCCGGCACATCGGCTTGCCGCAGCTCGCCTACGTGCAGCTGCCCGGCGCCGAGATGGCGCGGGCGCTGGTGCAAGGCGGCCTGTCGGAGAGCTTCGCCCTGCTGTATGTCGAGATGGTGCAGGCCTTCAACGACGGGCGCGTCCAGCCGCGCGAGGGGCGGCATGCGGACAACACCACACCGACACGCTTCGAGGATTTCGTCGGCGAGCTGGCCGCGGCCTACCGCGATCTGCCCGCAAACGGGTAAGCCGGTGCGCTTCAGCTGCCGGTCGACGAGGCGCTGCCCGGGCGCCCTTCGGGCAACTGGATGGTCAGCAGCAGCGAACAATCCTGCAGCGCGCGCACGCCGTGCTGCATGCCGCCGGGCAGCAGCACCAGCTGTCCGGTGCGCAGCGTGCAGGCCGATCCCGGCATCTCGACTTCTGCGGCGCCTTCGATGCACTGCAGCGTGAGTTCGCCGTAGACGTTGTGCGGCGGCAGAGACTCACCCTCACGCAACACGATGCGGATCAGTTCCAGAGCGCGTGTCTTCAGGATCGCGTGGGTGGCGGCCCTCTGCAGCGCGGCGCCGAGCGGCGCGACGTCTATGGGCTGGCCGGGTTGTGCGTGGTCGAGTGCCATGGGCTGCTCCAAACGGAATCGCTGCCATAGGTGCAGCCAGAATCGTGCCCGAGCGTACGAGAACGGCGCGCCAACGGAGCGCCCTTGCAGGGTGCCGAACGAGCAGAAGCGACAGAGCAGTGCGCAATCTTTACGCACCTGAATGTGCCGGGCGTGTGCTGCGACTTCCGAACGGAACCGTCGGCATCCGGCACGGTCGCACCGTCGTGATCGACAAGGACTGGACCTTCGTGCTGGGTGCGCAAGACCCCGAGATGCGCGAGATCGAACGGGTGCTCGACGACGCTGGCATCGCCTGCCTGCATGCGGCGAAGGGCCACCGCCGCGTCTCGGCGCAAACCGCCTACGCCGCCGACGGCGTGGTGCGCGTGGGGCTCGACAACATCCCGTGCCAGCACGTGCTGCCGCCCAAGGCGCCGGCGGTGTTCGTTGAATGCAGCCTGCACGACTGGCAGCCTGCGCTGCGGGTCGATCACCATCATTGCGGCGACCCGGGCTTCGACGCGCCGCCGCAAGACTACTTGCGCGGATCCTCGCTGGGTCAGGTGCTCTCGCTGCTCGAACGCGAGCCCACCGAGACGCAGCGCTGGCTCGCAGCCAGCGACCATTGCCTCACGGCCGCCTACCAGGGCGAGTGCCCCGGCGTCGACCCTCACGACCTGCTGTTCCTGCGTGCGTCGTGGCAGGCGAAGATGAGCGGGCGCACGCTGAGCGACGTGGTCGAGGGCATCCTCGACGCGGCCAAACGGGTGCGCCGGCATCACGACAGCGAGTTCGGCGAAAGCCGCTTCCTCGATCCGACGCAGATGCCGCGCGACCTTGCCGAAGGCGCGGCCTACGCCGGCATGCCTGTGCGTTACCGCGCGCTCCTGCCCGAGGGCGTGCTCAAGGAGATGGTCAAGGGCGGCACGCCAGAGGCGATCGAGGCGTTCATGGCCGAGCACCGCGACGCCGGCAGGCCGGTCTATGGCAATCCGCACCGCGGCTACGCCGGCGCGTATTGGCCCGGTCGCAGCGCGCCCGGAACGCCGCATCGCGGCGGGCCGATTTCGGTGGGTGGCGCCGTTCCGTCAGTGCCGCGTAAGGCGCAGTGAGCGTTCGCATATCGGACAGCACGGTTACGATAAGCGCCGGCGCGAGTGCGCCTGCCCCTATGCTCGCGAGCGATGACGCAACCCACGCCCACTGACGCTGCTGTCCGGCACGAGCTCGTCGATCTGGCGCTGCGCACCGCCAAGCGCAGCGTGCCGGTGCAACTGGCCGCGGTGGCGTATCTCGCCTACCTCGGCTTCGCGGTCGGGCAGGCGGTTGTGGCGGTGGCGACCGGCGTACTCGGATTCAGCGTCGCGATCTGGCGCATCTCGATTTCGCGGCGCTACGACGGCGCGCTTGACGCACGCTCGCCGAGAGTGGCGCGCGCCGAGCGCGAACTCGAAGGCAACGCCGCGCTCGCCGGTGTGATGTGGGTGGTGAGCACCTTCGGCATCTATCCGTTTCTGCAGGGCACGACGGCCACGGCGTACATCACGATCGCCTGCGGCTCGGTCTCGATCGCCGCCTTCTTCATGTCGCTGGTCGGCCGCTCGTTCCTGCTGCTGGCGGTGCCGCAGCTCGGCGCCGTGGTGGCGGTGAGCCTGCTGGTGGAGAGCACGCGCTCGGTGCCGCTCGCGCTGCTGGTGGTGATCTTCGGGCTCACGATGTATGTGGCGACGCGCGAGTTCCGCGAGACGGCCGTGCGGGCGATCCGCCACGGGCTCGAGTCGGACCTCGCCAACGAATCGCTGCGCCACGCCAAGGAAGCCGCCGAGGCGGCGAATCTCGCCAAGTCCCAGTTCCTCGCGACGATGAGCCACGAGATCCGCACGCCGATGAACGGCGTGCTGGGAGCGCTCGAACTGCTCGGCCGCTCGCGCCTCGACCCGGAGCAGCAACGCCTGGCCAAGACGGCGGCATCGTCTGGCGAGTCGCTGATGGCCATCCTCAACGACGTGCTGGACCACTCCAAGATCGAAGCCGGCAAGCTGAGCATGAACCTCGCACCGATGTCGCTGCACGGACTCGCGGCATCGGTGGCGGCGCTGTTTCGCGCCAACGCCGAAGGCAAGGGCGTGCAGCTGCTGCTCGAACTCGAAGACGACGTGGTGAATCGCGTGATCGGCGACGCGCAGCGCATCAAGCAGGTGCTGCTCAACCTGGTGGGCAATGCGATCAAGTTCACCGAACACGGTTCGGTGATCCTGCGCTTAAGCGCAGTGGCGAACGACGGCGATCGGCGCGGCGTGCTGTTCGAGGTGATCGATTCGGGCATCGGCATCTCGCCCGAGGCGCAGCGCCACCTGTTCCAGCCCTTCCACCAGATCGAGGGCAATCGCAACCGTCGCCGCGGCGGGACCGGGCTTGGACTCGCGATCAGCCAGCGCATCGTCGAGGCGATGGGCAGCAGCATCCGGGTCAAGAGCTATCTCGGCCACGGTTCGTGCTTCTTCTTCACGCTGCACTTCGCCGAGCATGGCCTGCCGGAGGCGGCGGTGCCCGACTCCGCGATGGGAGCGCTCAATCCCGACCTGCGCAACACCGGCTCGGTGCTGGTGGTGGAAGACAACGTCGTCAATCGCCTGATCGCCACGCAGATGCTTCGTTCGCTGGGCTATGAGGCAGTCGAGGCCGAGCACGGCCAGCATGCGCTCGAGCAGCTGGAGCGCCATGACATCGAGCTGATCCTGATGGACTGCCAGATGCCGGTGATGGACGGCTTCACCGCGACTCAGGTGATCCGCGCGCGCGAAGTGCAGCTCGGGTTGCGGCGCCTGCCGATCGTCGCCGTCACCGCCAACGCCTTCGATGACGACGTGACGCAGGTGCGCGCCGCCGGCATGGATGGCCACCTCGCCAAGCCGTTCACGCGGGCCCAGCTGCGCGACGTGCTGACGACGTGGTTGTGATATCGAGAAGCAGATCTTTGCGCCGAGCATGCCCGTCAGAGGCGTGCCGCAGCGCTTCACGAATGAGTCGTTGGAGATTTCGATGTTGCCTTTCTTTGCGGAGCTCGTAACCCGCACCGATGAATCGCGCCGCGCGCTCGAGGGCCACCCGGTGCTGCTCGATGCGATCGCTCATGGCCTGCCGGTCGAGCGCTACCGAAAGCTGTTGCTCGAGCTGTATCCGATCGTGTGGCAGTTCAATCCGGTGTGCGCGGTGGCGGCGAGCCGCATGCCTGATTCGCTGCGCCAGGTGCGCGAATACCTCTACGAGCACATGCACGAAGAGATGGGGCACGAGCAATGGGTGATGAACGACCTGCAGGCCATCGGCGTGCAGCCCGGGGCCACCGTGGCCCACGCCCCGGCCGAGTACACCCTGGCGCTGAACGGCTACAACCATTGGGCGGCCGACCGCCGCCACCCGTGTTCGGTGCTCGGCATGATGTATGCGCTCGAGGTGATCGCCTCCGTCTACGGCGGGCCCTTCGCGTCGGCGATCCGCGAGTCCTTGCTGCTCGAAGACGATCGCGGCGTGTCGTTCATCAGCTCGCATGCGACCATGGACACGCTGCACATGGCGCAGCTCAGCAAGCTGCTCAACACGCTCACCGACCGTGACGCGTGCGACGCCGTGATCGAGTCGACTCTCGTCAACTTCCATCACTTCACGCGCATCGTGGAAGCGATATGAATCCCGGCGGATTGGCTTTCCTGCTCGGGCGACCGTACAAATACCTGCGTCTCGAATGGCGCAGTGACCTCGCGCTGCTGCGTGTGCGCACCTGCGTCACGCCGATCCAGTGCTACAGCCTGGCGGGCCTGGCGGAGATGCAGCGCGTGCTCGACGACATCGCCGCAAACCCGGGGCTGGTGCGGCATTTGGTTTTGTCGTCCGACGTGACGGGGGTGTTCAATTTCGGCGGGGATCTGGCGCTGTTCGTGCTGCTGGTGCGTGCACGCGACCTCGACTCGCTCAAGCTGTATGGACGCCGCTGCATCGACCTCGTCTGGTGGCTGGAGAATGCCGCCCGCCGCGGCGTGCACACGACGGTGCTCGTGCAAGGCGACACGCTGGGCGGCGGGCTCGAATCGGTGCTGCCCTTCCACCGCGTCATCTTCGAGCGCAGCGCGCAGGCGGGCTTTCCCGAGGTGCTGTTCAACCTCTTCCCGGGCATGGGCGCGTGGAACTTCACGATCCGCAAGGCGGGCTTCGTCGTCGCCAACGAGATGGTGTTGTCGGGCCGGCTCTACACCGCCGAGCAGCTGTTCCGCCGCGGCCTCGTGGACCTGGTGGTCGACGACGGCGAGGGCGAGGACGCGATCGACACGGTGGTGCGCCAAGTCGACCCGCGCCTTCGCGGCACCTTGGCCGCGCTGCAGGCGCAGCGCTCAGCCGCGCCGATCACCTACGAGTCGCTGAAAGAGATCGTCGATCAGTGGGCCGAGGCGGCGCTGGGCCTCACGACACGCGACCTGCGGCTGATGGAGCGCCTCGCGCGTGCTCAGGTGCGCAAGGTCGGCGGCGCCGATGAGGGAGCGGTCGACGAGATCCGCCGCATGGAACTCGACACCGCCTGGGGCACCGAGCGCACCGGGCAGACGGTGTGGGGCGAGGAGCCGACGGGAATCACTCAGTGGACGCAGCTGAGTTGACGTTGCGACGAGGCTTTGACAGGGCGCCTTAGCGTCAATGCTGTTCACCTTGTACCGTTCGCGCTGAGCTTGTCGAAGCGCCGGCTGCGTGCCATGAGGGGCTTCGACAGGCTCAGCCCGAACGGGGGGTGGGCATTGGCCTTGGCGTCTCAGTCGCCGCCCTTGAGCCCAGTGATGCGGTTCTTCTCGTCGACGAACACGATTCTCGGGCGGTGTCTTTCGACCTCGTCGGCGCTCATCGGCGCATAGGTGCAGATGATCAGCAGGTCGCCGAGTTGCGCCCGCCGCGCCGCGGCACCGTTGAGCGAGATTTCGCCGCTGCCGCGGGCGCCGCGGATCGCATAGGTCGAGAAGCGCTCCCCGTTGTTCACATTGTAGAGTTCGATCCTCTCGAACTCCACGATGTTCGCGGCTTCCAGCAGGTCCTGGTCGATGCCGCAGGAGCCCTCGTAGTTGAGGTCGCACTGGGTGACGCCGGCCCGGTGGATCTTGGAACGAAGCATGACGCGTTGCATGGCGTGTCTCTCAAATGGACCGGCGATGATAACGAGCGCAGCGCCGCCAGGAGCGGCCCGAGTTAGGGGCCGGCGCTCAGTGCGCAGTCCGGCATGATGGACGGGTGGAACCGCTTCTCCCCCGACCTCTTTGCCTGGCCAGTCATGCATCGCTGACAAGCGCCTTGTTCGCCCACCAGCCTTCGCGGCTGCAGCGTCTGGTCGAACTGTTCTCCGGCGCGCCGCATGCGTTGCCGGCAGGCGTCGCTACGGCCATGCTGTCGCTTGCCGAACTCGCGCCGCTGATCGGCGACTTGCCGGCCGACCTCCTGCCGCCCGACATCCGCCGCTCGGTACCGTCGCGGCAGCTTGCGTTCGCCGCCGGCCGCCTCTGCGCCGAACACGCGATGCAGGCGCTGCAAGGCCGAGCCCAGTGCGTGGCGCGCGGGGAGGGTGGGGAACCGCTCTGGCCCGATGGGATGGACGGCTCGATCACCCACACCTCGGCGATGGCTGCCGCGGCGGTGGGCGCGTCGATGGGCAAGTACGGCATCGGCATCGACTCGGAGTTCATCGCCGACGATGAGGTCTTGCGCGACATCCTTCATGTCTGCTGCACCGCCGACGAGCGGCAGCGGCTGTTCGGCGGCGTCAACGACCGGCTGGTGGCGACGATCGTCTTCTCCGCCAAGGAGGCCTTGTTCAAGGCCATTCACCGCAGCGTGCGCCGCATGGTCGACTTCGATGAAGCGGAGGTCTCGTCGATCGATTGGACCCGGCAGCAGGTGCGCATCGGCGGCAACTCCGGCAAGCCCCGGTCGGCCGAGATACCGATGTGCCTGGCCGAGTTTCGCGTGCAGGGCGACTCGGTGCACACGTCGGCGATGCCGAGGTAGGAATCTTGTGCATGGTGAAACGGCTGGCGTGAAGGTCTCGCGTCGGGCTTTCCTTGGATGTTGAACACCTGTACACTGAATCGCGTCGCACTTGCAACGCATTGTCGTCATGAAAACCGCAACCTTCCCATCCCTTCGAGTGGAGCCCGCGCTGCGTGAGGCGGCCGAAAGCGTACTTCGGGAGGGCGAGACCCTGACGAGCCTGATCGAAACGGCGATGCGCGAGACCATTCATCGCCGCCGAGTGCAAGCGGAGTTTTTGGCTCGCGGCTTGCGATCGAGCGAGGACGCGAAGCGCACGGAGATCTATCACTCAGCAACCGCAGTGCATGCGGAGCTTCAGCGCAGGCTGGACGCTCGACGCAAGCAGGTGCTTGGATGACGGGGGATTTCGAGGTCCGATACACAGATGCGGCCCGAGACGATCTGCTTCGCCTTTTCGACATCTTGCTCGAACGCGCTCAGACTGTCGAAGACTTCGACGCTGCGCAACTCGCGATCGACATCATCACCACTGAAGTCGCTAGCCAATTGAGCCGTTCGCCGTTCATCTTTCGGAAGGCTGGGGAAAGCCCCTTCCTTCGAGAATTGATCATTCCATTGCGCAGCGCTGGATACGTCGTGCTCTACGAGATTGAAGATGGAGCGACCATCAACATCCTGGCCGTTCGACATCAAATCGAAGACGACTATCACTGAAGGATTGGCCGAGTCGCGGCGCTCGTGATGCCGACCTGCAGAAGGTCGGCTGCGCATACAAAGCAAAGCGGGTTAGTGACCATTGCGCCACTAACCCGCCTATTTGTTGGTGCCGGTGAGAAGAGTCGAACTCCCGACCTTCGCATTACGAATGCGCTGCTCTACCAACTGAGCTACACCGGCGTAAGCCGCCGAAGCGAAGCGCCTCTGAAAGTGCGCAGCGTAGGCGGCTTGGGCTGACGCCCTCTCCGCTGCTGCACACTCAGGCACCCCGTCGGGGCGTAAGCCCGCGATTATAGCGGGCTCTTCAACTTGCTTCCCGGTGGTAGTCGCTCACGCGTTCCACCTCGTTCTTCGAGCCGAGGAAGACGGCCACCCGTTCGTGCAGTTTGGCCGGCTGCAGGTCGAGCACGCGCTGGCGACCGTTGGTGGCCGCGCCGCCCGCCTGCTCGACGATGAAGCTCATCGGGTTGGCCTCGTACATGAGGCGCAGCTTGCCGGCCTTGTCGGGCTCGCGCTGGTCCCATGGGTACATGAAGACGCCGCCGCGGGTCAGGATGCGGTGCACGTCGGCGACCATGCTCGCCACCCAGCGCATGTTGAAGTCCTTGCCGCGCGGGCCGGTCTTGCCGGCCAGGCATTCGTCGATGTAGCGCTTGACCGGCGGCGCCCAATGGCGAAGGTTGCTCATGTTGATCGCGAATTCCTTCGTGTCCTCGGGAATGCGCATGTTCTCCTGCGTGAGCATGAAGGAGCCTTGCTCCCGGTCGAGCGTGAACATGGCGACGCCGTTGCCCACGGTGAGCACCAGCGTGGTCTGCGGGCCGTAGATGCAGTAGCCGGCCGCTTCCTGCTGGATGCCGGGCTGCAGGAAATCGCGCTCGCTCACGCCCTCGTGGCCGCCGGGCTTCCTCAGCACCGAGAAGATCGTTCCGATGCTCACGTTGACGTCGATGTTGCTGGAGCCGTCCAGCGGATCGAACAGCAGCAGGTACTCGCCCTGCGGAAACCGGTTGGGCACCACGTAGATGCCTTCCATCTCCTCCGACGCCATCGCCGCCAGGTGCCCGCCCCATTCGTTGGCCTCGATCAGCACCTCGTTGGCGATGATGTCGAGCTTCTTCTGGATCTCGCCCTGAACATTCTCGCTCTCGGCGCTGCCCATCACGTCGCCCAGCGCACCCTTGTTGACGCTGATGCTGATGCGCTTGCAGGCGCGCGCGACGACTTCGATCAAGAGCCGCAGCTCGGCTGGGATGTGGCCGTGCTGGCGCTGCTGCTCGATGAGGTACTGGGTGAGGCTGATGCGTCGGGTCATTGCTTTGGATCGAAGGAAAACATCATTGGTCCGCCAGTGCCCGCGTGACGATCTCGCGCACGTCGTTGGAGAGATCGGGCGTCGCCGCCACGCGGCTGACCGCTTCGCGCGCTGCGCCGCGGTAGGGCTCGGCGAGGCGGCTCCAGCGGTCCATCACGCGCGCGATGCGCGATGCGAGCTGCGGGTTGTGCGCGTCGAGTTCGAGCACGCGGTCGGCCCAGAACACGTAGCCCGCCGCGTCGGGGCGGTGGAACGCCGCCGGGTTGGCCATGCAGAACGCGCCGACCAGGCTGCGTGCGCGGTTCGGGTTCTTCAGCGTGAAGTCGGGGTGCTGCATCAGTGATTTCACGCGTGCGAACACGCGGCCGTTGGCCTCGGGTGCGGTCGCCTGCAGCGCGAACCACTTGTCGATCACCAGCGCCTCGTGCCTGAACAGCTCGTAGAAGCGCGCGAGCGCAGGGTCGGCGAGTTCGGAACCCGCGCCGACCAGCGCGACCAGCGCACCCTGGCGATCGGTCATGTGCGCCGCGTCCTTGAAGCGCTGGTAGGCGCGGCCGGGCCACACGGCATCGCCGCGCTGAACCGCATCGAGGCACAGCATGGCGAGCGCCAGATTGGCGAGCGAGCGCTTGCCGGCCGACACCGGGTCGGGCGAGTAGCCGCCGGTCACCTGGTTCGCCTCGAAGGCCTCGACCCAGTCTTCGCGCAACGCCTGCGCGAGCTGCAGCAGCATGGCTTCGCGGGCCGCATGGATGCGCTGCGGGTCGACGGCTTCGAGCTGCTCGGCGACGTAGATTTCGCTCGGCGGCGTGAGCACCAGCTCCTTGAAGGCGGCGTCCAGTGCCGGGTGCCTGAGCACGCTGCGCATGGCGTCGATGAACGGTGTGTCGAGCGTGAGGCCACCGTCGCCGTTCACCGCGGCAAGCAGGCGGGCGAGGGCGAGGCGCTGGCCCGCCTCCCAGCGGTTGAAGGGGTCCGGGTCGTGCTGCAGCAGCAGCAACAGCTCCGCGTCGCCCAGGCCGTCGGCGAGCGTCACGGGCGCCGAGAAGCCGCGCAGCAGCGAAGGCACAGGCTCCTCATCGACGTTGACGAAGGTGAAGAACTCGCGTTCTTCCGACAGCACCAGCACACGCTCGGTGGCGAACGAGCCGCTGACCGGCATGCTTTCGTCTTCCAGCTGCAGCGCGAGCGAACGGCCGTCGCGCCCGATCAGGCCCATCGCCATCGGAATCACGTAGGGCTTCTTGTCGGCCTGGCCGGGCGAGGCGGCGCAATGCTGCTCGAGCAGCAGCGTGTAGGTGCGCGACGGCGCGTCGTAGCGGCCTCGCGCGGTCACGCGCGGCGTGCCGGCCTGGCTGTACCAGCGCTTGAACTGCGGCAGCAGCCGCGCGAGTTCGCTCTGCGGGTTGGCGTCGGCCACCGCCTGCGCGAAGTCGTCGCAGGTGACTGCGGTGCCGTCGTGGCGGTCGAAGTACAGCGTCATGCCGCGCGCGAAGCCGTCGCGGCCGACCAGCGTCTGCATCATGCGCACGACTTCGGCCCCCTTGTCGTACACGGTGGAGGTGTAGAAGTTGTTGATCTCGACGTAGCTGTCGGGCCGCACCGGGTGCGCCATCGGGCCGGCGTCCTCGGGAAACTGCGTCTGCCGCAGCATGCGCACGTCGTCGATGCGCTTGACGGCGCGCGCCGAGGCGCTTCCCGCCATGTCCATGCTGAACTCCTGGTCGCGGAAGACGGTGAGACCCTCCTTCAGGCTCAGCTGGAACCAGTCGCGGCAGGTGATGCGGTTGCCGGTCCAGTTGTGGAAGTACTCGTGGCCGACCACGCTCTCGATGCCCAGGTAGTCGGCATCGGTGGCAGTCGCCGGGTTGGCCAGAACGTACTTCGTGTTGAAGATGTTCAGGCCCTTGTTCTCCATCGCGCCCATGTTGAAGTCGCCCACCGCGACGATCATGAAGCGCTCCAGATCGAGAGGCAGCTTGAAGCGCGCCTCGTCCCACACGACGGAGGCGATCAGCGAGTTCATCGCGTGCTCGGTCTTGTCGAGGTCGCCGCGGCGCACGTACACCTGCAGCAGGTGGTTCTTGCCCGAGCGGGTGGTGACCCATTGCTCGCGCGCCACGAGGTCGGCGGCGACCAGCGCGAACAGGTAGCTCGGCTTGGGGAAGGGGTCGTGCCACTTGGCGAAGTGGCGGCCGTTGTCGAGGTCGCCCTGCTCCACGAGGTTGCCGTTGGACAGCAGCACCGGGTAGTGCTGCTTGTTGGCGCGCAGCGTGACGGTGTAGACCGCCATCACGTCGGGGCGGTCGAGGAAGTAGGTGATGCGGCGAAAGCCCTCGGCCTCGCATTGGGTGAAGAAGCCGCCGCCCGAGGTGTACAGGCCCGAAAGCTGGGTGTTCTTCTCCGGCGCGCAGGTGTTGCGGATCTCGAGCGAGAACGGGCCTGGCGGCACGCCCTGCAGCGAGTCGATCACCAGCATGCCGTCTTCGTGCCGAAACGAGACCGACTCGCCGTTGACGAGCACGCGCGTGAGGTTGAGATCCTCGCCGTGCAGCTTCAGCGGCTGCGCCGGCACGTCGGCGTTGCGCTCGAGCTGCATGCGGTTGATGACCAGCGTCTTCGCCGGGTCGAGGTCGAAGCTCAGGTCGACCGAGCGGATCCAGAATGCCGGCGCCGTGTAGTCTTCGCGGCGAATCAGGTTGGCAGTGCCTTCACGCATGAGAGGTCTCCTTCTTGTCGTTCACGCTGCGCTCCAGCGTGTCCAGGTCGATCGTGGTCAGGTCGGCCGCGACGGCGACGATGTTGTCGTGCGCCGTGAATTCAGCGGCTGGCAGCGTGGTGGTCAGCGCCACGGCCGGCATGCCTGCGCGCCGCGCGGCCTCGATGCCCAGCGGCGCGTCCTCGAACACCACGCACTCGGCCGGCGGCACACCGAGCCGCCGGGCGGCTTCGAGAAAGATGTCCGGCTCGGGCTTGCCGCGCAGGCCATCGGCCGGGCTCACGACGGTGTCCATCTGCGCATCGAGACCGAAGCGCTCGAACGCGAGCGCCATGTTCTCGGGGGTCGACGCGGTGCAGATCGCGAGCTTCATGCCACGCTCGCGCGCCGCCGCGCGCAGCGCCTCGAAGCCGGCGATCAGCTCCAGAGACTGCGCCGCGATCTCGCGGTAGAGGGTTTCCTTCTCGTCGGCCATCACGAGGTAGTCGTCGCTCGGGCGCCCCGGCAGCAGCTCGCGCATGATCTCGGCATTGGCACGCCCGGCGGTGGCGGTGAAGAAACCGTCCTCGTCGAACGGCAGCTCGCGGCGCCGGTGCCATTCCTGCCAGGCGAGGTGGTGGTGCGGCATGCTGTCGATCAGCGTGCCGTCGAGATCGAACAGCAATGCAGCGATCGCCACTCAAACACCTTGCTTCAGCGAGGCTTCGATGAGCTGGTCGAGATCCCCGTCCAGCACCTTCTGCGTGTTGGAGATCTCCACGTTGGTGCGCAGGTCCTTGATTCGGCTCTGGTCGAGCACGTAGCTGCGGATCTGGTGGCCCCAGCCGACGTCGGTCTTGCTGTCTTCGAGTTTCTGCTGCTCGGCCTGCTGCTTGCGCATCTCGTGCTCGTACAGGCGCGAGCGCAGCATCTGCCACGCTTCGTCGCGGTTGCGGTGCTGCGAGCGGTCGTTCTGGCACTGCACGACGATGCCGGTGGGCACGTGCGTGAGGCGCACGGCCGAGTCGGTCTTGTTGATGTGCTGGCCGCCCGCGCCCGAGGCGCGGTAGGTGTCGGTGCGCACGTCGGCCGGGTTGATCTCGATCTCGATCGAATCGTCGACCTCGGGGTAGACGAACACGCTTGCGAACGAGGTGTGGCGCCCGCCGGAGGAGTCGAACGGGCTCTTGCGCACCAGGCGATGCACGCCGGACTCGGTGCGCAGCAGCCCGAAGGCGTAGTCGCCGTCGATCTTCAGCGTGGCGCTGCGGATGCCGGCCACGTCGCCCTCGCTTTCTTCCATGACCTCGACCTTGAAGCCCTTGCGCTCGCAGTACCGCAGGTACTGGCGCAGCAGCATCTGCGCCCAGTCGCAGGCCTCGGTGCCGCCGGCGCCGGCCTGGATGTCGAGGAAGCAGTTGCTCGGGTCGGCCGGGTTGTTGAACATCCGGCGGAATTCGAGGTCCTTGACGATCGCTTCGAGCTTGCCGGCTTCGGCCTCGATGGCGGCCAGGCCGTCCATGTCGCCATCGTCCTTGGACATGCCGTACAGCTCGGTGTTGTCCGACAGGTTGCTCGTCAGGTGGTCGATGGTCTCGACCACGTTGTCCAGCTGCCGCTTCTCGCGGCCGAGCTCCTGGGCGCGCTTGGGCTCGTTCCAGACGTTGGGGTTCTCGAGGGCCGCGTTGACCTCGTTCAGCCGCAATGCTTTGCGGTCGTAGTCAAAGATACCCCCTTAGCGCCGCGGTGCGCTCTGTCAGATCGGCAAGCTTCGCGCCGATCGCGTTGATGCGTTCGATGTCCATGAGTGATCCCATTGAAGGGGGCGGATTTTCGCATGGCGCTCCAGACCCCCCTCGCGACGCGGAACTGTGGCACGAACGCTTATTTACACGAGGGTTTGTCCTGACAGGACTGACGCTAGTCGTCAAGCCATTGTCAGACCCTTGTAAGCGATCTGAAACGAAAGTCGCACCTGCAATGTTGACCTTCCTCAATCTGCTCCAGCTGGTGCTGTACATCCCCATGCTGGCGCTGCTCGGCCAAGGGTTGCTTTTCGTGCTGGCCGGGCCGAAGCGCGACCAGAACTTCTTCTACAAACTGCTGCAGCTCTTGTCCAAGCCCTTCACGCTGGTCGTGCGCAAGCTCACGCCGAAGAAGGTGGCGGACCAGCACGTTCCGATCGTCACGCTGTTCCTGCTGGTGCTGGCGTATGTCGTGGTGACCTTCGAAAAAATCAACCTGTGTGTCCAGATCGGAATCGAGGCATGTCGATGAATTCCAGCCGCTTCACCTGGTGGCAGCTCAAGTTGCGCGCCATCGTCTTGCTGCTGCTCGAGCGGCGCGTGGCCGCGGAGGCCGTGTTCGACGAAATGCTGGCTCGCTGGCCCGACGACCCCTATGCACTGGCCAGCCGCGCGCACTTGCGCGCGCAGGCGGGCCGCAACGATGAAGCCATTGCCGACGGGCAGCGGCTCGTGCAGGTCTATCCGCGGCGCAGCGCGGGCGACTGGTTCAACCTCGCATTCGTGCTCGAATCCGCCGGCCGGATCGACGAAGCCGAAGCGGCGTTTCGCCGCTCGCTCGAACTCGATCCGAAGCTCGACCGCGCATGGTACGGACTGGGCCTGGCCCTGATCCGCCAGCAGCGCTTCGACGAGGCGGTGGCAGCCCTCAAGCGCAACACCGAACTCCAACCGATGAGCCCCTATGGCTGGTACCAGCTGGCGCGGGTTCACATGGACCAACACGACCCCGAGGCGGCGCGAAACATCATCCGCCACCTCCAGGGCTTCGAACCCAAGGTCGCTGCCCAGCTGCAGCGTGAGACCGGATTGGCGCCATGACGGCGCGCAATGACGCCGCGGGGGCGGCTTGGAAGGTGCCGGGGGCCCACCCCGGGAGACAACGTTGGAGGCAACTGCAATGCAATTGACGGAGAAACACCGGCAGTACTGGAAAAAGAACCTGAACATCACGGGCATCCTGCTCGCGATCTGGTTCTTCGTGACGTTCGTGATCGGGTACTTTGCCCGCGACCTGAACTTCACCTTCTTCGGCTGGCCCTTCAGTTTCTGGGTCGCCGCACAGGGCGCGTTGATCGTCTACGTGCTCATCATCGGGTTCTACGCGCGCTACATGAACCGCCTGGACCAAGAATACGGCGTAGCCGAGGAGGAATGACATGGCAGGCTTCAATTCGGCACCAACGGGCGGCAGTGCCGCCGCAGCCAACCGGGCGTTCAAGGCTCAACTGAACAAGGTGTACCTCTGGTACACGGGCGGCTTCCTCGCGTTCATCATCGTGCTCGCCATCCTCGAGCAGATGGGATTGCCGCGCAACTGGATCGGCTTCATCTTCCTGATCGCGACGGTGGCTCTGTATGCCGGCATCGGCATCATGAGCCGCACGACGGACGCGGCCGAGTACTACGTGGCCGGCCGGCGAGTGCCCGCGGTCTACAACGGCATGGCAACCGGCGCAGACTGGATGAGCGCGGCGTCGTTCATCGGCATGGCCGGAACGCTGTACCTCACGGGCTACGGCGGACTCGCCTTCATCATGGGCTGGACCGGCGGCTACTGCCTGGTGGCGCTGTTCCTCGCACCCTACCTGCGCAAGTTCGGGCAGTTCACGATTCCCGACTTCCTCGGCGCGCGCTACGAGGGCAACCTTCCGCGCTTCCTCGGCATCGTCGCCGCCATCCTGTGCTCCTTCACCTACGTGGTGGCGCAGATCTACGGCGTGGGCATCATCACGGCGCGCCTGTCGGGCCTCGCGTTCGAGGTCGGCATCTTCGTGGGCCTCGGCGGCATTCTGGTCTGTTCCTTCCTCGGCGGCATGCGTGCCGTCACCTGGACGCAGGTCGCGCAGTACATCATCCTGATCATTGCCTACATGGTCCCGGTGGTGTGGCTGTCGGTCAAGCAGACGAGCATCCCCGTGCCGCAAGCCATCTACGGCATGCAGCTGCAGAAGGTGACCGAGCGCGAGAACCAGCTCAAGAACGATCCGAAGGAGCAGGAAGTCATTGCCTTCTTCAAGGCGCAGTCCGACTCCCTGGCCGCCAAGCTGAAGGACATCCCGACGGCGCTTGCGGCCGACCGCGCCGCCGCCGAGCAGAAGCTGGCCGAACTCAAGTCGGCAACCGCTCCGGTGGCCGACGTTCAGGCCGCCGAGAAGGCGCTGGCCGCCATTCCCAAGAACGAGGCTGATGCGAAGAAGGCGTGGACGACGGCGAAGGCCGGCGCCGACGCACGCGCCAAGCCGCTGGCCGGCATGCCTCCGCATGCACAGGTCTTCGCTGGGGACCCGAACGGCGACGCTGCCGCACAGAAGACCTTCAACGAGTCTCGGCGCAACTTCCTCGCGCTGGTGTTCTGCCTGATGGTGGGTACGGCCGCGCTGCCGCACATCCTGATGCGCTACTACACCACGCCATCGGTGAAGGAGGCGCGCGAGTCGGTTACCTGGTCGCTGTTCTTCATCTTCCTGCTCTACTTCACCGCGCCTGCGCTCGCTGTGCTGGTCAAGTACGAAGTCTTCAACACCCTGGTCGGAACATCGTTCGCCCAGCTGCCCGAGTGGATCGCTGCCTGGCAGAAGGTCGACCCGACCCTGCTGTCGGTGGTCGACGTCAACAAGGACGGACTGTTCCAGCTGGGTGAGATGAAGATCGGCGGCGACATCATCGTGCTGGCAACCCCCGCCATCGGCGGACTGCCTTACGTGGTGTCGGGCATGGTGGCAGCCGGCGGCCTGGCCGCGGCGCTGTCCACCGCGGACGGCCTGCTGCTGACCATCGCCAACGCGCTGTCGCACGACCTGTACTACAAGATGATCGACCCGAACGCACCGACCGCCCGTCGCGTGACGATCTCCAAGGCGCTGCTGCTGGTCGTGGCCCTGGCTGCGGCGGCCGTCGCGGCGCAGAAGCCGGCGGACATCCTGTTCCTGGTTTCCGCGGCGTTCTCGTTCGCTGCTGCGGCGTTCTTCCCGGCGCTGGTGCTCGGCATCTTCTGGAAGCGCGCCAACAAATGGGGCGCCTCGCTGGGCATGATCGCGGGCCTGGGCACGACGTTCTACTACATGGTGACCACGCAACCGTGGATGCGCGGGATCTTCGGCGTGACCTCGCCGGTCGAGCTGTGGTGGGGCATCCAGCCGATCTCGGCCGGCCTGTTCGGCGTGCCGATCGGCTTCGCGGTGATCATCATCGTGAGCCTGTTCACCGGCCAGCCGCGCAAGGACACGCAGGACCTGGTGGAGCATGTGCGCTACCCCGACCTGAAAACGGCCAAGGCCTGATCACGACGGCTCGGCAAGGCCCCGCTCGCAAGAGCGGGGCTTTTTTTTTGGGGACAGTCCTTTCACAATCCCCAGCACGCCAAGAAACGAGGGGAACGATGGCTCATCGTCCTGTGCAAGCGCAGCGCCTGGTGGCGCTGTTCCTGCTCGGCTGCCTGCTGTTCAGCTATCCGCTGCTCGCCCTGTTCAACACCGGAGGCACGCTGTTCGGCGTTCCGCTGCTGTACGTCTACCTGTTCGGCGTGTGGATCGGACTGATCGTGCTGATGATCCTGATCGTCGAGCGGCGCGGATCCTGAGCGCCCGAGGCCCGCATGCTGCTCGGTGGCGTCGTCCTCCTCACCTCCTTCGCGTACCTGGGCGTGCTGTTCGCGATCGCCTATTACGGCGACAAGCGCGCCGACGCCGGCCGCTCCATCATCGCGAACCCCTACATCTACGCGCTGTCGATGGCGGTCTACGCGACCTCGTGGACCTTCTACGGCAGCGTGGGCCGCGCCGCGGCGAACGGGGTGGGCTTCCTGCCGATCTACCTCGGGCCGACGCTGATCGCCGCGCTGTGGTGGCTGGTGCTGCGCAAGATGATCCGCATCAGCAAGGTCAACCGCATCACCTCGATCGCCGACTTCATCGCCGCGCGCTACGGCAAGAGCAGCCTGCTGGGCGGGCTGGTGACGGTGATCGCGGTGGTGGGGGTGATCCCCTACATCGCGCTGCAGCTGAAGGCGGTCTCGAACAGCTTCATCCTGCTGCTGCAGTACCCCGAAGTCGTGATGCCGCAGAAGGAGGCAGTGGCGGTGCTGCAGGACACGGCGCTGTACGTGGCGCTGCTGCTCGCGGCCTTCACCATCGTCTTCGGCACGCGCCACCTCGACGCCACGGAGCGCCACGAAGGCATGGTGGCGGCGGTGGCGTTCGAGTCGCTCGTGAAGCTGCTCGCCTTCCTGGCCGTCGGCGTGTTCATCACTTTCGGGCTGTACAGCGGATTCGGCGACCTGTTCGAGCGCGCCTCGCAGCGGCCCGAACTCGCCAAGCTGCTGACGCTCGGCGATTCGGCGGCAAGCTACGGCTCGTGGGCCTCGCTCATCTTCCTGTCGATGCTGTCCATCCTGTTCCTGCCGCGCCAGTTCCAGATCAGCGTGGTGGAGAACGTCAACGAGAACCACGTCGCCAAGGCGATCTGGCTGCTGCCGCTGTACCTGCTGGCCATCAACATCTTCGTGCTGCCGATCACCTTCGCCGGCCTGATGCATTTTTCGCCCGGGCAGGTCGACGCCGATACCTTCGTGCTGACCTTGCCGATGGCGCACCGGCAGGAGGCGCTCGCGCTGTTCGTCTTCATCGGCGGCCTGTCGGCGGCCACGGGCATGGTCATCGTCGAGACCATCGCCTTGTCGACGATGATCTGCAACGACCTCGTGATGCCGCTGCTGCTGCGCTGGAAGGCGCTCGCGCTGGCCGAGAGCCGCGACCTGTCTGGGCTGCTGCTGCTGATCCGGCGCGGCGCGATCGTGGCGCTGATGATGCTCGGCTACGCCTACTACCGCATCGCGGGCGAAGCCTACGCGCTGGTGTCGATCGGCCTGGTGTCGTTCGCCGCGGTGGCGCAGTTCGCCCCGGCCATGCTCGGCGGCATGTACTGGCGCGAAGGCACGCGCGCCGGCGCGCTGACCGGGCTGTCGCTCGGCTTCTTGCTGTGGGCCTACACGCTGCTGCTGCCCTCGTTCGCGAAGTCGGGCTGGCTGCCGATCTCGTTCATCGAGCAGGGGCCGTTCGGCATCGAGTTTCTCAAGCCCTATGCGCTGTTCGGCCTGGCGGGGCTGGACGACATCAGCCACGCGATGTTCTGGAGCATGCTGTTCAACGTCGGCGGCTACGCCACGGTGTCGCTGCTTGGGCGGCAGAGCATTCGCGACCACGCGCAGGCGCTGCTGTTCGTCGACGTGTTCAAGATCGCGAGCCGCAACTCCAGCCTGTGGCGCGGCAGTGCCTCGGTGCAGGAGATGCGCACGCTGGTGGGCCGCTTCATCGGGCCGCAACGCGCCCGCGAGGCGTTTGCGGGTTATGCCGCGCAATGCGGCGTGGCCTCGGTCGATCAGCTCGAGCCCGACGCGGCGCTGATGCACTTTGCCGAGAACCTCCTGGCCGGCGCGATCGGCGCCTCGTCGGCGCGCGTGATGCTCGCCTCGGTGGTGAAGGAGGAGCCGCTGGGCATGGACGAGGTGCTCGACATCCTCGACGAAGCGTCGCAGGTCATCGCCTACAGCCACCAGTTGGAGCAGAAGTCGCGCGCCCTGGAGGCGGCCACCGCCGAGCTGCGCGCCGCCAACGAGCGGCTCAAGGAACTCGACCGCCTGAAGGACGACTTCATCTCCACCGTGACGCACGAACTTCGCACGCCGCTGACCTCGATCCGCGCCTTCTCCGAGATCCTGCACGACAACCCGGAGATGCCCACCGACAAGCGCGGCGAGTTCATCCTGATCATCGTCAAGGAAAGCGAGCGCCTGACGCGCATGATCAACCAGGTGCTCGACCTCTCCAAGCTCGAGTCGGGCAGCGCCGAGTGGCACTCGACCGAGCTGAATCTCAAGGACGTGATACACGATGCCGTCTCCACCACCAGCCAGCTGCTGCGCGAGAACCACGTCGCGCTCGCGCTGGAGCTGCCCGACGAGGTGCCGCCGGTGCGGGCCGACCGCGACCGGCTGATGCAGGTGATGCTCAACCTCATCTCCAACGCGGTGAAGTTTTGCGACCGCCAGGAAGGGCGCATCACGATCGCGCTGCACGTGCTGCCCGATGCGCTGCAGGTGGACGTGCGCGACAACGGCATCGGCATCGCGCCGTCCGACCATGAAATCATCTTCGAGAAGTTCCGCCAGGTCGGCGACACGCTGACTGAGAAGCCGCAGGGAACGGGGCTCGGCCTGCCGATCAGCCGCCAGATCGTCCAGCATTTCGGTGGCAAGCTGTGGGTCAGGAGCGGGCTGGGCCGCGGGTCGACCTTCTCCTTCACCGTGCCCCTGCGGGCCCCCGACGAAGACGCCGCGCCGCTCGCCCTCGCCGAAACAGAAAGCCGATGATGAGCAAGACCATCCTGATTGCCGACGACGAACCGAACATCGTCATTTCGCTGGAGTACCTTCTCAAGCGCGACGGCTACGACGTGCTGGTCGCACGCGACGGCCAGGAGGCGCTCGACATGATGCAGCTGACGACACCCGACCTGGTGCTGCTCGACGTGATGCTGCCGCGGGTCAGCGGCTTCCACGTCTGCCAGAAGATCCGCGAGAACCCCGCCTGGTCGCACGTGCGGGTGATCATGCTCACCGCCAAGGGCCGGGACGTCGAGATGAGCAAGGGCATGGCGCTGGGCGCCGACATCTACGTCACCAAGCCGTTCTCGACCAAGGACCTGCTTGCGCAAATACGCGTGCAGCTCGGCGCCGACGGGGAGGGAAGCTAGATCGTGGGGTTCAAGGCCCGATTCGCGCTGTGGCTCGCCGCACTGACCCTGTTCGTCATCGGGCTGTTCGTGCTGGCGGGCCTCGCCTGGTGGACGAGCCACGACGCGGCGCAGCGAACCGCCTTCGAGAACCTCCTCGGAGCGCGGGTGCCGCTGCTGATCAGCATGGCGCTGCTGCTGCCCTTCCTGCTCGGCGTCGTGCTGAGCTGGTGGATGAAGCGCTACCCGCTGGCCGCCGAGCGCATGGCCGAGGAGGTGGTGCTGATCTACACCGTCAATCCCGAGTACCGCGTGGCGCCTGCCGGCGGCGCCGAGATGCGCCAGCTGGCCGAGACGATCAACGCCCTGGCCGAAGCGCTCGACACGCTGCGGCGCGACGTGCAGGCGCGCATCGCCGAGGCGCACCGGCGCCTGGAGGAAGAGAAGAATCGCCTCGCGGCGCTGATGTCGGAGCTGGCCCACAGCGTGCTGGTGTGCAACAGCGAAGGGCGCATCCTGCTCTACAACCCGCGCGCCGCGCAGCTGCTGGAGAGCGACCGCCGCGACGCCGGCGGCGCGCCGGTGGGCCTCGGCCGCTCGGTCTTCGGCATCCTCGACAAGAGTCAGATCGTGCATGCGCTGGACAAGATCGCGCGCCGGGTGGAGCAGCAGATCGAGCACCCGGTGGCCCACTTCGTCACCACGCGCGGCGACCAGCTGCTGCGGGTGCAGATGGCGCCGGTGCTCGACGCGCAGGGTGAGATCGGCGGCTTCGTGCTGATGCTCGAGGACATCACCCGCTCGGTCGAGTCGGACACTCGGCGCGAGCAGCTGCTGCGCCAGCTCACCGAAGGCACGCGCGCGGCGCTCGCCAACATCCGCGCCGCGGTGGAAACGGTGCAGCAGTACCCCGACATGGACACCGAGGAACGCCACCGCTTCACCCAGGTGATCCACGACGAGGCCGAGCACCTGTCGGCCAAGCTGGACGCCACTGCCGCCGCCGAGGCGCAGCTGCTGAGCACGCCATGGCCGCTCGAGGACATGCTGGCGGCCGACCTCGTCTACGCGCTGCAGCGCAACTTCGAGCGCCGTCTCGGCGTGACCGCGGCCAGCCGCGGCAGCGACGACCCCTTGTGGCTCAGCGTGGACAGCCACGCGATGGTGCATGCGCTGACGCACGTGATGGGCCGCATCGCCGCAAGCTTCTCGATTCGCTCGGTGCTGATCGAGGCCGAGGGCGCCGGGCGTTTCATGCGGCTGTCGCTGTGCTGGAGCGGCCCGGCGCTGGAGCCCGACCTGCTGCACGAATGGGAGGAGGAGCCGTACGCGGAGGGCGCCGGTGCACCGGCCCCGACGCTCGCGCAGCTGCTCGCGCGCCACGGTGCCGAGGCCTGGACGCAATCCGACCGCGCCACCGGCCAGGGCCGGCTGTGCCTGCAGTTGCCGATGGCGCGTGTCGGGGCCCCGGCGGTAGCCAAGCAGGCGGGCATTCCGAGCCGGCCGGTCTACTACGACTTCGACCTTTTCAGCCAGCCCGGCCAGACCCCCGAACTCGACGAGCGGCTGCTGAGCGACCTCACCTACACGGTGTTCGACACCGAGACCACGGGGCTGTCGCCTTCCGAGGGCGACGAGATCATCTCGATCGGCGCGGTGCGAATTGTCAACGGCCGGCTGCTGAAGCAGGAGTGTTTCGACCGGCTGGTGCTGCCGCGCCGGGCGGTGCGGCGCGAGTCGCAGAAGATTCACGGCATCTCGATGCAGATGCTGGCCAACCAGCCGCCCATCGCGGAAGTGCTGCCGGCCTTCCAGCGCTTCGCCGAGGACACGGTGCTGGTGGCGCACAACGCGGCCTTCGACATGCGCTTCCTGCAGCTGGCGCAGGCGCAGGCCGGGGTCGAGTTCATCCAGCCGGTGCTCGACACGCTGATGCTCTCTGCGCTCGTGCATCCGGGGCATGCCGACGAGGAGCACCGGCTCGAACTCATCGCCGCGCGCCTGGGCATCCCGATCATCGGGCGGCACACGGCGCTGGGTGACGCGATCGTCACCGGCGAGGTCTTCCTCAAGCTGATCCCGCTGCTCGCCGAACGCGGCATCCGGACCTTGAAGCAGGCCCGCGAGGCGTCGCAGAAGACGCTGTACGCCAAGCTCGAGTACTGAGTGCCTGTGAAGACCGACCCGATGTCCACTGCCTTCAGCAACCGGCCCGGGGCGGCGCTCGAAGAGCACGCCTCGCAGGCGCTGGCGCAGCTGACGCTCGATTCGCCGCTTGGGCAGCTGCCGCGGCGCGCGCTGGTCGGCGTGAGCGCCGACACGCCGCTCGCGACGGCGCTGGGCACGATGCAGGCGGAACACATCGGCTCGCTGCTGGTGCTCGACGAGGAGGGCAAGGCGCTGGGCATCCTGACACGCCACGACATCCTCGGCCGGGTGAGCCTGCCGCAGCGTCCGCTCACGACGCCGATCTCCGAGGTGATGAGCAAGCCGGTGTACACGCTGACGGTCAACGACACCGCCCACGACGCGGCCTTGCTGATGGCGCGCCGCGGCATCCGCCACGTCGCCGTGACCGACCCGGGCGGGCGCGTGGTCAGCATGGTGTCCGAGCGGGACCTGTTCGCGATGCAGCGCCTGTCGCTGCGGCAGGTCAGCGCCACCATCCGCGGCGCGCAGGACGTGCCCACGCTCGCCCATGCGGCGCGCGACATCCGCCGGCTGGCACGCGAGCTGCTGTGCCAGGGCGTCGGTTCGCTGCAGCTGACGCAGTTCATCAGCTACCTCAACGACGTGCTGAGCGAGCGCCTGGTGCAGATGCTCGCCGACGAACACGGCCTCGACCTGCAGCAGGCTTGCTGGCTGACCTTCGGCTCCGAGGGCCGCTCCGAGCAGACCATCTCCACCGACCAGGACAACGGGCTGGTGTTCGTGAGCGACGACCCCGAGCGCGACCGGCCGCGCTGGCTCGCGTTCGGACGGCGTGTCAATGAGGCGCTCGACGCCTGCGGTTACCCTCTGTGCAAGGGGGGCGTGATGGCCGGCGAGCCGAAATGCTGCATGACCTCCGAGGAGTGGTGTGCGCGCTTCGACCACTGGATGGAACACGGCGCCCCCGAGGATCTGCTGGCCTCGTCGATCTATTTCGATTTTCGCCCGCTGGTCGGGCGGCTCGACCTCGCGCGCCCGATGCGCGAGCTGGTGACGAGCAAGGCGCAGCGCCTGCCGCGCTTCATCAAGCAGATGGCCGAGAACGCCCTGCGCAACACGGCCCCGCTCAGCTGGCGCGGCGCGATCGAAACCGAGCGGGTCGACGGCCGCGCCATGCTCGACCTCAAGTTCCACGGCTCGATGATCTACGTCGACGCCGCTCGGCTGTATGCGCTCGCGACCGGCGTGCCGCACACCGGGACGCGCCACCGCTTCGAGGCGGTCGCGCATGCGCTGAAGGTTCCGTCGAGCGAAAGCGAAGCCTGGATCGGCGGCTTCGAGTACCTGCAACTGCTCAGGCTGCGCGCCCAGATCATCAACGCCGAGGAATCGCGCAAGCCGAACCTGCTCGACGTCGGCGCCCTGAACGACATCGACCGGCGCGTGCTGAAGGAAGCGCTGCGGGTCGGCCGCAGGCTGCAGCAGCGCATCGAACTCGACTATCAGCGGTAGGGCCTACAGCCCAATGCTCCAGCGGTTGCCGCAGCGGCGGCAGCACACGGTCATGCGGCATTCCTGCGCCTGCTCGGCGGTGACGTCCCACTTGGCGTACGTGTCGCACTGCCGGCACACGGCCTGGTCGGCGACGTACTCGGCGTGGTTCAGCAGGTACAGGTAGCGCCGCAAGGCCCAGTAGCCGATCAGGGCGCTGGCCAGTGCACAGGCCACCATCACGAGCTGCGAGCCCACCGGCTGGCTGATGCCGAAGGCCTCGGCGCTGCCCAGCATGCCCAGACTGCACAGGACCAGCAGCACCAGGTGCATGTGGCTTTGCAGCAGCTCGCGTTCGTACCACTTGCGGAACCCGATTCGACGGATCGTCTTCACTGCCTTCATGGCGCACCTTCCGCCCCGCGGCGCACCCGTGGGCCCCGGCGCGACATGATCTTCGCACGCAGGAAAGGCCCTTGGCGCCTCTCGCCGTCGCGTGCGGATTTGCTGCGGCGCAGCGACGGCTCAGGCGAGGAAGCGCTCGAGGTGGGCGGCCAATGCCTCGGGCTGGTCGTGGTGCAGCATGTGACCGGCTGGTGACAGCACCTGGCGCTCGAGCCGCGGCACCAGCGCCAGGCGGCCTTCGAAGTCGGCGCGCGGGTAGCGGTCGCCCCACCACTTGCTCACGTCGGTGCGGTCGCCTTCGACCCACAGCACGGGGGCGGCGATGCGCTTCCAACACTCCATCACCTCGGCCTTCTGATAGAGCACCGGGTTGGCTCGCTTGTGGGCCGGGTCGCCGAGGATGTCCCAGCGGCCATCCTCGCGCCGGCGCGACCAGTGCTCCGCCAGCCAGGCGGCGCGTTGCTGCGACAGCAGCGGGTTGGTCTTGCGCAGGCGATCGGCCACGTCCTGCACGGTGTCGTAGCTGCGCAGCTGCGCCGGCTGCTTCAACTCGTCGAGCCACTGCGCGTAGCGCTTGGGTGCGTGATGCGGCTTCGATTCGGGCATGCCGAAGCCCTCGAGGTTGATCAGCCGGCGGATGCGCTCGGGGCGCACGCCGGCGTAGATCATCACGACGTTCCCGCCCATGCTGTGGCCCAGCAGGTCCACCACCTGGCCCGGCAGCAGCGCGTCCAGCACGGCTTCGAGATCGCCCAGATAGTCGGGGAACCAGTAGCAGTCGGTGCCGGGCGCCTCGCTCAGGCCGAAGCCGCGCCAGTCGAGTGCGAAGACCAGGCGGTCGGTGGGCAACGCGTCGACGACGAACTGGAACGACGCGCCGACATCCATCCAGCCGTGCACCATCACGAGCGGCGGGCGCTCGGCGGTGGCGAGGCTCGCGTCGCCCCACTGGAGCACGTGGTAGCGCAGGCCGCGCACCGGAATGAATCGGCTGCGGCTCGCGCGCCGCACCTCATAGGGACTCTCGATCATGGGGCGCACTATAGGTGCGCCGCGCCGCCCCTGCTGTCTGTCAAGCGACAGCGGCGGCTACGCTTCTTCTTCGATGAACTTGCTCGCGAACTCGCGCGCAGTCGATGCGCCGCGGGCCGAGCGCAGGAAGTGCTCGGCCATCTCGAAATGCGGCTTCAGCTCGTCCCAGTCGCGCGCCTTCTCGATCTTCAGCACCAGCGACTCGGCCGTCGGGCCCAGGGCGTCGTTCAGGAATCGCACGGCCTGGCGCCGGCGCTCCTCGAATCCGGGCGTTTTCGCCGGCGAGGGCGGGGCTGCCGCCGCGGGCGGCGGGCTGGGGGAGCGCTCCGAGATGGTGCCGATCACCTCGACATAGCCCTGATCCAGCAACACGGCCAGCACCTCTTCGGGCTCGCCGCCGATCAGCGCGCGCAGATCGTGATCGCTGCGACGGCCGTCCACCATGATGAGGGCGGTGCGAAGGCGAGGCGCGAGCCGGTTGGCGCGCGTTTCGATCTCTGCGATGCCTTTGTCTGTCTTGCGATAGACCGATGCCATAGTGTGTGGTACGACCGTTTGTCTGACATCAAGCTTACCGCGCGCAGAGGCCGCTGCGAAGCTGGTGATTACTGCCGGCGGCGCAATCGGTGGCATTCGCATGCCAACTATTTCACCCAAGCACCCGACATGCATCGCCGAGGCTTGCTCCAGGCCATTCCCAGACATTAGGGGCGCGCCCCGGCGCGAAGTCATCGAGAATCCGCTGGATGAGCTCTCCCACTCCTTTTTCCATTCGCCCGGCCGAACTGCGCGACGTGGCGCCCATCGTCCAGCTGATCCGCGAACTCGCGGAGTTCGAGAAGCTGACCCACCTGATGCAGGCCACGCCGGAGAAGCTGCGGCCGCACCTGTTCGGCGAGAAGCCGGTGGCCGAGGCGTTGGTGGCCGAGGTGCCGGCCAGCTCGGTGGCCGAGGGCGAGAGCCCGGTGATCGCGTTTGCGCTGTTCTTCACCAACTTCTCGACCTTCCTCGCCCAGCCGGGGCTCTACCTCGAGGATCTCTACGTCAAGCCGGGCCACCGCCGCCTGGGCATTGGCCGAGCCTTGCTGATGCGCCTGGGCAAGCTCGCGCTGGAGCGCGGCTGTGGCCGCTTCGAATGGAGCGTCCTCGACTGGAACGAGAACGCGATCGGCTTCTACCGCACCCTTGGCGCCGACGTGCTGCCCGACTGGCGCATCTGCCGCGTGACGGGCGATGCGCTCAAGGCGATGGCACAGGGATCCGCCCAGCCGGCATAGGAACGCGAAGGCGGGCTCGTCACGTCGCACCTTCGCGCTTGACCCGATGAGACGCCCCCGCCCCGCGTCGTAAGCTGCGCGCATTCCAATGCCCACGATGCCGCGCGCATGACCGTCGACCGCTACGCCGAACTCCACCGTTCCTTCCGCTGGCACGTGCCGGCGCTGTTCAACATTGCCGAGATGTGCTGCGCACGCTGGGCGCGTGACACGCCGACCGCGGTGGCGATCCGCTACGAGCACGAGAACGGCGGCGCGGTGAGCCGCACTTTTGCCGAGCTGCAGCACGACGCCCAGCGGCTCGCCAACGTGCTGCGCGGCCTGGGCGTGCAGCGCGGCGACCGCGTTGCGGTGGTGATGCCGCAGCGCTTCGAGACGGCCGTGGCCCACATGGCGATCTACCAGGCGGGCGCGGTGGCGATGCCGCTGTCGATGCTGTTCGGGCCCGACGCGCTCGAATACCGCCTGAACGACAGCGGGGCAGCGGTCGCGATCGTCGACGAGAGCGCCGTCGACAACCTGCTGGCGGCACGGGCGGCGTGCCCGCAACTGCGAAGCGTGATCGCCGTCGGCGGTGCGAGCGGCCGCGGCGATGTCGACTGGATCGCGGCGCTGGCCGATGCGCAAGCCGAGTTCACCGCGCTGCAGACCCGTGCCGACGAGGCGGCGGTGCTGATCTACACCAGCGGCACGACCGGCCCGCCCAAGGGGGCACTGATCCCGCACCGCGCGCTCATCGGCAACCTGACCGGCTTCGTCTGCAGCCAGAACTGGTTTCCGCAGCACGACGCGGTCTTCTGGAGCCCGGCCGACTGGGCGTGGACCGGGGGGCTGATGGATGCGCTGCTGCCCACGCTGTATTTCGGCCGGACGATCGTCGCCTACCAGGGCCGCTTCTCGCCCGAGAAGGCCTTCGAGCTGATGCAGCGCCATCGGGTGACGCACACCTTTCTGTTTCCCACCGCGCTGAAGGCGATGATGAAGGCCGTGCCGGCGCCGAGGCAGCGCTACCAGCTGTGCCTGCGCGCCATCATGAGCGCAGGCGAGGCGGTCGGCGACGCGGTGTTCGCCTACTGCGAGCGCCAGCTCGCCGTGACGGTCAACGAGATGTTCGGCCAGACCGAGATCAACTACGTGGTCGGCAATTGCGCCGCGCGCTGGCCGGCGCGGCCCGGCAGCATGGGGCGGCCGTACCCCGGGCACCGCGTGGCGGTGATCGATGACAACGGCAACGAGTGCCCGCGCGGTACGCCGGGCGACGTGGCGGTGCACCGGCGCGACATCCACGGCCATCCCGACCCGGTGTTCTTCCTCGGCTACTGGAACAACGAAGACGCGACGCGCCGCAAGTTCACCGGCGATCCGGCCGATTCGTGGTGCCGCACCGGCGACACCGCGGTGATGGACGACGACGGCTACCTCTGGTACCAGGGCCGCGGCGACGACGTCTTCAAGGCTGCCGGCTACCGCATCGGCCCGAGCGAGATCGAGAACTGCCTGGTCAAGCACCCGGCGGTCGCGAACGCGGCGGTGGTGCCCAAGCCCGACGCCGAGCGCGGGGCCGTCGTCAAGGCCTACGTCGTCCTGGCCGCGGGCTTCGACGGCAGCGCCGCATTGACCGAGGAACTGCAGCAGCACGTGCGCGGCAAGCTCGCCCCTTACGAATACCCGAAGGAGATCGAATTCATCGACGCGCTGCCGATGACGACCACCGGCAAGGTGCAGCGGCGAATGCTGCGCCTCCAGGAGGAAGAACGGGCGGCTGCGGCGCGCATCGGCTGAGTGCCGCCATGTCCCGCTGAACTGCTCGGCCGTCCGAGCTCGGGCAAACTTCGGTGCTCGTCAACGAGGAACACGCATGGATCTGATATCCCTCGGCCGCAGCGACTTGCGAGTCACGCCGATCTGCCTTGGCACGATGACCTTCGGCGAGCAGGTGGGCGAGGACGACGCCCACGCCTTGCTGGACCACGCGCTCGAGCGGGGCGTCGGGTTCATCGACACCGCCGAGATGTACTCGGTGCCGGCTCGGCGCGGCACTTACGGCGCGACCGAGCGCATCATCGGAAGCTGGTTCGCCAAGCGCCGCGGCGTGCGCGAGCGCGTGGTGCTCGCCACCAAGGTCGCCGGACCGTCGCGCAACATGGACTGGATCCGCCACGGCAGCGCCAACCTCACCGCCGCGGAGATCGTGCAGGCCTGCGACGACAGCCTGTCGCGGCTGCAGACCGACCGCATCGACCTCTACCAGATCCACTGGCCCAACCGCAACGTGCCGACGTTCGGCGCGCTCTACTTCGATCCCGCCAAGGACCGCGCCTACAGCAGCATCCACGAACAGCTCGATGCCTTGAGCGGCCTGGTCAGGGCGGGCAAGGTGCGCTGCATCGGGCTGTCGAACGAAACGCCCTACGGCGTGAGCGAGTTCATCCGCGTGGCCGAGCAGCACGGGCTGGCGCGCATCGTCAGCGTGCAGAACCCGTATGCGCTCGTCAACCGCTCGGTCGACAACGGCCTGGACGAGACGCTGCACCGCCACGGCGTGTCGCTGCTCGCCTACTCGCCGCTCGGCTTCGGCACCCTGACCGGCAAGTACGACGAATCTGGTTTCGGCGCGACGCCGCATGCGCCGGGGCGCCTCACGCTGTTCGAGGCGATGCGCACGCAACGCTGGGCGCGCCCCGAGGCGCTGGCCGCGGCGCGCCGCTACAACGCGCTGGCACGCGAGCATGGCCTCACGCCGACGCGGATGGCGCTCGCGTTCTGCTACACGAGCTGGCGCGTGGCGAGCACGCTGATCGGGGTCACGACGCGCGAGCAGCTCGACGAGAACCTGGCCGCCTGGGGTACGACGCTTGCGCCGGAGCTGCTGGCCCAGATCGACGCCATCCGCTGGACCCTGCGCGATCCCGCGCAGTAGTGCTCGCTGCCCCGATGGCCAAGAAGACGCCCCACGTCAGCGAAACGCCGGCCACGCAGTTCCTGCGCCGCCACGGCGTCGCCTTCACCGAGCATGTGTACGACTACGTCGAACATGGCGGGACCGAGGAATCGTCGCGCCAGCTCGGCGTGCCGGAGAACCAGGTGGTGAAGACCCTGGTGATGCAGGACGAGCGCGCGCAGCCGCTCATCGTGCTGATGCACGGCGACAAGCAGGTCAGCACCAAGAACCTCGCACGGCAGATCGGCGCGAAGTCGGTCGAGCCGTGCAAGCCCGAGCTGGCCCAGCGCCACAGCGGCTACCTGGTCGGCGGCACCTCGCCCTTCGGCACCCGCAGGCCCATGCCGGTGTACGTCGAGGACAGCGTGCTCGCCTTG